>NZ_JAESIT010000020.1:0-85786 GCF_016756935.1 Chryseobacterium sp. KMC2 | reverse complement strand
TCCCATTCCGAACACAGAAGTTAAGCCCACCAGCGCCGATGGTACTGCTAACGCGGGAGAGTAGGCCGCCGCCAGTTTTTATTTTATTTTTAAAAAATCCTTTATCGCAAGATAGAGGATTTTTTTTTGCTTTATACCCAACTCAGCTGATAGGTAATAGGTAATAGCGCTGTAAACCCTCAACTCCTAACTATCAACCCTTAGCTCTCAACTCTGAACTCATTAGAACCTATATTGAAGTCTAATACTGAGATCCCTATGGGATGACAAGGGAGAATGGAGTATGATAAAGTAATGCCGGACACTGTTAACTCCTAACTCTCAACTCTTTTCTATTTTACAGAACGGGCTAAAGCCTGTCCCTATCGAATATCCATATCCTGGATAAATTGATTTTACAACTTTACAACCAGGAGTCAATCATTGACCATTCACTATTTATACTCATAACTCATCACTCCTCATTAATTATTTCTGGGACTCATTTCATTATTCAATAGAAATGGGCTTTAGCCCATTTACTAAAAACGATTTTCCAATAGGGCTTTTGCCCAAACTTAAGAATGGCAACGTATGCAAGATAATTATGCTGGCTTATGTTTGGGCTAAAGCCAATGGATGGTTTTTGTATTTTTATAAGAACGGGCTAAAGCCCGTCCCTATTGAATATCCATATCCTGGATAAATTGATTTTACAACTTTACAACCAGGAGTCAATCATTGACCATTCGCTATTTATACTTATAACTCATCACTCCTTATTTATTATTTCTACACTCATTTCATTATTCAATAGAAATGGGCTTTAGCCCATTTAATAAAAACGATCCTCAATAGGGCTTTAGCCCAAACTTAAGAATGGCAACGTACGTAAGATAATTATACTGGCTTATGTTTGGGCTAAAGCCAATGTATGGTTTTTCTATTTTTACAGAACGGGCTAAAGCCCGTCCCTATTGAATATCCATATCCTGGATAAACTAACTTTTTCAATCAAGAGTCAATCATTGACCATTCGCTATTCATCACTCTTAACTCATTACTTATAACACAGACCAATTTACTCTGTGCATGAGCATTCATGACAAGGTAGAGTCATAAACATCTCTTAACAAAAAAGCATCCCAATGTTGATTGAGATGCTTTTTTTATTTTTAACGATATTTGATCATTATACCTGTATAACTCCTAAATTAAATTTCTCTGTAATAGGAGAATGATTGGCAGCTTCAATACCCATAGAAATCCATTTTCTGGTATCTGCAGGGTTGATGATAGCATCTGTCCATAATCTTGCTGCTGCATAGGTAGCATCGGTTTGACTTTGGTATTTTTTGGAAATACTATCCAGAATTTCGTTGTGCTCTTCTTCGGATATTTCTTTACCTTGTTTTTTTAATGCGGATTCCTGAATCTGAGCTAACACTTTTGCTGCCTGAGCTCCACCCATTACGGCTAAGTCTGCCCAAGGCCATGCAACAATTAATCTAGGATCATAAGCTTTTCCACACATGGCGTAATTACCGGCTCCGTACGAGTTTCCTGTAATAATGGTAAACTTAGGAACAACAGAATTAGATACTGCATTTACCATTTTTGCTCCATCTTTGATAATCCCTCCGTGCTCGGATTTAGAGCCTACCATGAAGCCTGTAACATCCTGTAAGAATACTAAAGGAATCTTTCTTTGGTTACAATTAGCTATAAATCGAGTGGCTTTATCAGCAGAATCGGAATAAATAACACCCCCGAATTGTACTTCTCCTTTACCGTTTTTTACCATTTTTCTCTGGTTGGCCACAATTCCTACGGACCAGCCATCTATTCTGGCTGTAGTACAGATGATACTTTTTCCGTAATCCGGTTTGTATTCTTCATACTCGGAGTTATCTGTAATACACTTAAGGATATCAAAAGTATCATACTGCTCGGCTCTTGAAACTGGCATTATTCCAAAAATATTTTCTGGCTTTTCTTTAGGAGGAAAGCTTTCTATTCTGTCAAAACCTGCTTTTTCAGTACTTCCGATAGACTTCATAATATTTTTAATTCTATCCAAAGCATCTTTATCATCTTTAGCTTTATAATCTGTAACCCCTGAAATAGAGCAATGGGTAGTAGCCCCACCTAATGTTTCGTTATCGATACTTTCGCCAATTGCTGCCTTTACCAGATAGCTTCCTGCAAGGAAGATAGAGCCTGTTTTATCAACAATCATAGCCTCATCGCTCATAATAGGCAGATAAGCTCCTCCGGCTACACAGCTGCCCATAACGGCTGAAATCTGGATGATTCCCATAGAGCTCATTTTCGCATTGTTTCTGAATATCCTTCCAAAGTGCTCTTTATCCGGGAATATTTCGTCCTGCATGGGAAGATAAACACCGGCAGAGTCTACCAGATAGATAATAGGAAGTTTGTTTTCCATAGCAATCTCCTGTGCTCTTAGATTCTTTTTTCCTGTAATAGGAAACCATGCACCGGCTTTTACAGAAGCATCATTGGCTACAACAATACATTGTCTTCCTGAAACGTAACCAATTACAACAACAACTCCTCCGCTAGGACATCCTCCATGTTCCTTATACATTTCATATCCTGCAAACGCCCCAACTTCTATGGAATCTGAATTTTTATCGAGAAGATAATCAATTCTTTCTCTTGCAGTCATTTTTCCTTCTTCACGAAGCTTTTGAAGCCTCTTTTCACCACCACCTTTTTTTATTTCGGTGAGCAAGCGGTTTATATCTGAAAGTCTTAATCTGTTTTGATCTTCCCGTTTGTTGAATTCAATATCCATAAAGTTTCAATTTTTTACGCTTAAAGATACTATTTTTATAGAGAATGTGAATTGAAGTAAAACAAGCGTTTAATATATTGGTATTCAGAAAATTGTGATATTT
Source organism: Chryseobacterium sp. KMC2 (assembly GCF_016756935.1). Taxonomy (NCBI): domain Bacteria; kingdom Pseudomonadati; phylum Bacteroidota; class Flavobacteriia; order Flavobacteriales; family Weeksellaceae; genus Chryseobacterium; species Chryseobacterium sp. KMC2. Next base: position 82,883 of record NZ_JAESIT010000020.1, on the reverse strand, counting down.
TTAACAGAAAAATATTTTTAGATGATTTATATTTTTTCTAACTTTACAATAGAGTAACAGAGATCCTAATCTCTGCAAAATACTCTGTTCCTAGTTTATTTTTTTAATAGTTTATTATTTGAAAGCCCTGAAAGTTTAACAAGTTTTCAGGGTTTTTTTACTTATATAGGAGAGGCAGGAAGACGGCGTCGAAAAAACTAAACTGAATACTGTTTTCTATATTCAATAATATTGAGAAATGATGATGGGTTTTTCTTTTTTTGATACTTTTTAAAAAGGGTAAAGCCTAATTTTTCAGGTATTTTTCTACTGGCTGTATTTTCCTGATCGACGGGATAGACTATAAATTTGAAAGTGAAATTATGCTCTAAAAATTCAATGAGGGCTGCTATGATTTCCGTACCCAACCCAATACCTTGCGCATCCTTTTTTAACCATAAACCGAGTTCTACCGATTCTTCTGTTATATTATGGATACCGCAGCACCCCATAAAATTATTATCACCATCCAGCGCCACCATTACCAGATCTGTATTTTCTGATAACAACTTTTTTGATTCTTTCACAAAAACTAGAATGTCATTTCTATCTCCATCCGGATTGAAGGGCATATATCTTGTAACTTCTGTGGTGAAGTAGGTATTGATATCGTCGATATACACCTCTTCTACAGGTTTCAATATCAACCGATCTGTTTTGATTCTAATATTTTTATGCAGTATCATTAGACCAATTTATAAATTTTTATTTTAGAAATGAATGATTCTTATGGATCATGCTGTGACTTCTTTCGTCGGGCATGAAATTTTGATAAGATATTTTCTATTTTTAGATGATTGTGAGAAATGATTAGGGAAAAATAGGATGAAGACGTATTAAGTATTTTTTTATTAAACTATTATTGGTTTTTTTATCAGATTTGTAAAAGCCTATTTGTAAATTTGCACGTTAAAAATTTATAGAAGATAGGATATGCATAAATTGGCACTTTTCAGGTTGCATTTAATTGTGTTTTTGTGGGGGTTCACTGCAATTTTAGGAAAATTAATTCATGCGAATGCACAGGTTCTGGTGTTTTACAGAATGTTGTTTGCCTCTGTCTTTCTTTTTGTATTTATCAGAGTCTACAAAAAAGAGAGTATAAAGGTTTCAAAAAAGATATTCTTTCAGCTGGCAGGCATTGGGGTTGCTATGGCACTCCACTGGTATTGCTTTTTTTATTCTATCAAGGTTTCTAATGTTTCCATTGCTTTAAGCTGCTTATCATTATCTACACTTTTTGCCTCTATTTTAGAGCCTATTATTTTTAAAAGAAAAATTGATATCTCGGAAGTTGTGATGGGTACTGTGATTGTAGCCTGTATTTTACTGATTTTTAAAACTGAATTCCATTTTAAAGAAGGTATTATTTACGGTATCCTGTGTGCTGTTTTCGGAACTATTTTTTCTGTTTTTAATGGAAAAATGTTTGGAAAGACAAGTTCAGGGAATATTATATTTTATGAGATTTTCTGTGGATGGTTTGTTTTATTGGTATTTTATCTTCTGAGTGGTCAAATCTTTCAGATGGATGAAATAAACTATAGAGATCTGGCGTTAATATGCTTGTTGGCCAGTGTTTTTACTGCTTTTCCTATGTTGGAATCGGTAAAGCTAATGAAGTATATTTCGCCTTTTACTTTAATTTTAACAGTTAATTTAGAGCCGGTTTACGGAATTATACTAGCTTTTTTTATCTTTGGAGAATCAGAACATATGAGCCCTATATTTTATATTGCTTCAGGAGTTATGATACTGGCAATCATTGTCAATGGATTAATAAAAGCTAAGAAAACAAAAAACTTTAACTAAGCATCAAATTTATATGATGAAAAAATATTTTTTATTTGCATTTTCACTGCTGTTTGGGCTGTCCCAATCTCAGATCATCAGGAAATACTCTAATGAATTTTTAAATATCGGAGCCGGTGCACGAGGTCTGGCAATGGGAGGAGCAGTAATATCCAATCAGGATGATGTGTATGCTCCTATGTGGAATCCTGCGGGTTTAATGTCTATTGAGAGAGATTGGCAGGGAGCAGCGATGCATGCCGAATATTTTGAATCTATTGCAAAATATGATTACCTGGCGTACGCAAAGGTAATGGAAGAGGGTGTTTTTGGAGTTTCTGTAGTGAGGCTTGGGGTAGATAATATCTTGAATACTACTCAAATGATAGATTCTGAAGGGAATATTGATTATGATAAAATTACTAAATTCTCTCAATCTGATTATGCAGCTATACTTTCATATGCATTCAGGCCAGGTGGGAATCCCAATTTGGATGTAGGGGTGAATGCCAAAATTGTTTATAGAAATGTAGGAAAATTTGCCAGTGGTTATGGTTTTGGTTTTGATGTGGGAGCTATTTACAAAGGAAATAATGGTTGGAAGTTTGGAGGTATGATCCGTGATATTACTACAACGGTAAACTTTTGGAGCATCAACCAGAAAGAATTGTCAACTGTTGTAAACGGAGAAGAGTTTAACCCTGCCCCAAAGGATAAAATGGAGCTTACCATGCCTAAGCTTAATGTTGGGGCTAGTAAGTTATTTGAAATTAATAGCAGTGTCTACGTTCTGCCGGAAGCGGGGATTAATGTGGATTTTGCGAAAACAGCTTCATTAGTTTCAACAGACTTTGCGAGTATCAGCCCTTATGCAGGAGCTGAGCTGGGATATCAGAAAATGATTTTTGTAAGATTGGGGATCAACAGGTTCCAGTCGATTACAGATATAGAAGATCTTAAAAGAAAAGTTTCCTTCCAGCCGAGTGCAGGTCTTGGAATAAAATATAGAGGACTTACTCTGGATTATGCAATCACAAATTCAGGAATAGGCGGATCTAATTTCTATTCCAATTTCTTCTCACTGAAACTGGATATGGGAGCATTTAGAAATGATTAAAAATAAAATAAAATGAAAAGGATACCAGTGTTTATGTTGGCTATTTGTTCGACATTAATTTTCGGACAAAAAGTTTCAGATTATAAGTATATATTTATTCCGGAGAAGTTTGAAGCATTTAAAAAAGACAGCTATGGCTTAGAGACTTTTTTAGCAAAGGCACTGACGGGAAAAAAATATGTAGTTCTACCAGCTAATAGAGATCAGTGGCCTTCTGAGGCTAAAGACAACTCTTGTAATATCCTTGATGCCAATGTTTTGGATGATTCTGGGTTATTTACCAATAAAGTTATCTTAGAATTTAAAGATTGTAATAAGCAAACGATTCTTGAAGCTAAAGGAAGATCAAGTATCAAAGAATTTGAAAAAGGATATCCGGATGCATTGACACAGGCTTTAGTGAGTGTTAAAGTTTCAGCCCCTGTTAATATCCTACCCGCAGCACAAATTTCTGAGACAACAAATAATACTGAAATTACAACTTCTGCCGGGACTTCTACAGCTACAGCTAATGCAGCTGTTTCTACAGCCAGCAATTTTTCAAACGGAAAACTTGATCTGCAGAAAGTACAGATAGATAATACCCAGTTTATTCTTGCTAAATCAGGAAGCTCTGTTCCTTTTGCTATTTTCAAATCAACTTCAAAGAAAGATGTTTTTATGGTGAAGCTGGATAATGGAATGACTACTATTGGTTATTTTGAGAACGGAAACATAGTAATTGATGTTCCTCAGGCTGACGGTAAATATTCCAAAGAAACTTTTGCCGCAAAATAATTTTTTTTAAACTTAATAAACTAATATTTAATCCTTAATTCACTGTGTTTGAATTAAGGATTAATTTTAAAACCATGAAAAAACTTTACATTCCCATATTGACTTTACTGTCAATATTTTCAAATGCACAGACTGTATTGAATACAAAATTGCATGAGATTAATTTTGGAGCTTCAAGTGATCCAAAATCATTTATTAAACTTAATGATCTGATCATTTTCCCGGCAACCAGATCCACTGATGAAGGAAGAGAGCTTTGGTGTTTTAATTCCACTACTCAAAAGTCTAGTTTACTGAAAGACATTTATCCAGGGCCCAGCGCTGGTATATCAGGATCTCCCGCCTCTGTAAAATTAAATAATAAAGTCTATTTTCTCGCCCAGCAAAACTCATCCTTTTATCAGCTTTGGGTAACAGACGGAACAAGTATAGGGACAACAAAATTAAAAGACCTTAGCTCAAATTTTGTCATTGATGAGCTTGTGGTAGTGGGAAACAAAATTTTCTTCTATCAAAATAATGAGCTATGGGCCTACGATACACTTACTGACGCTCTTCAGTCATTAAAGACATTTACCTATTCCGGAAATGTGAAATTATATTCTTTTCACAATCAATTGTTTCTGGCAGCCAATGACGGGGTATACGGAAAAGAGATCTGGAAGTCCGATGGTACACCGGGCGGTACCACTTTGCTGAAAGATATCGCCTCAAGTTCGGGATCAAGTATTTCTAATGATTTTAAAATTATTGAATTAAATAATAAATTCTATTTTGTGGCCAATGGGGCGGCTGGATATGAACTGTATGAAAGTGATGGAACTACTGCCGGTACGGTGTCTGTGACGCCTGTAAAGGTTCCGGAATTGGATGGGGCAGCTTCAGATAATTATTTTGTATTTAAAGGCTTGGACCCTGTGGGAAGTGGAATTGAACCGTGGGTGTCTGATGGAACGGCTGCAGGAACCAAGCTGTTAAAAGATATTATACCGGGGGTGACAAGTTCCCTGGCAATGCCTAAATTTATAAGTTTCAACAATAAAATCTATTTTGAAAGTAACTCTAACGGAATAACCCCGAATTATGGAAATTATATCTGGGAGACTGATGGTACTCTGGCTGGAACAGCATTATTTGGTACACCTCCGGAAATGAAATTATATGGAAAGAGTTCAGATGGGATACATTTAATATTGAACACTGTAAACTCAGGGCTAAGATATTGGATTACCAATGGAGGTTCTGTTCAGCCATTTGAAATTACAGGACTAGCTTTACCGGTGGACAATAGTTTTATAGATCTTAATTCTAAAGTTTATCTGGCTGGTACAAACCAAAGAAACGGTGGTGAAGTCTTTTCTCTGGATCCAGCGACGAAAGTTATTTCAATAGCTACTGATATTAACAGGGTAGAAGGTTCTGAGCCGCATTCTTTTGATGTATTGAACAATAATCTGATCTTTATCGCCAAAGACCGGGAATTTAGCAATCAGCTATATAAGAGAAATAAAAGCACTCAACAGGTTGAAAGATTATCTTTCTTTAATACCGGTGGAACTTTACCAGGGGGAATACCAACCACTTTTGACGATAATTTTACTAAAGTTGGAAACTATCTTTATACAAAAGGTGGCTTTTACAGGACAGATGGAACGGCTGCAGGTTCAAACGTAATCATTATGTTGGAGCCAATTACAAATAGAATTGTCTATACTAGCCTGAATGATAATGTGCTGCTCTTCTCCGCCTATAGTAACTCTACAGGAACTGAGCTTTGGAGAATTAATAACAGCTCAAATACAATGGATTTAGTAAAAGACATATCGGTGGACAATATGGGAAGTTTATATGATGTGGATACTAAAACGGCTGTCCTGAACGGATATGCATATTTTATAGCGAGACAGAACGGAAAACTGGGAATCTGGAAGTCTGACGGTACGAATCCTAATACCAATAAAACCATTCAGTTTACATATCAGAACGGGACGGATGGGGATATAAAAGTCTTGAGCGCTGTCAATAATAAATTATTCTTTACCCTGGCTCGGGAGAATAATTCAAGTAATGAACATACTGAACTTTGGTCTTCGGATGGTGACCAGGTTTCATCTGTACTGTTAAAATCCTATGTAGAACCAACCGGTTTAGGAACTATTTACAGAGAAACAGGAATACTCAATGATAAATTATTTTATGTGACTACTGGATTCTCTTCAGGCCTGCATTCTTCTGATGGAACAGTTGCGGGCACAGAAAAAATTGTTTCAGGAAATTTTTCACCCAATGTGAAGTTTCAGAAATGTGGAAATCAGTTGTTTTTTACCAATAATTATGATAAAGAACTATGGAAGACTGATGGTACTGCTACAGGTACTTATATGGTGAAATCCGGATTTTCTGGCATAAAGGATATGGTTTGTACCCATAACTATCTTTACTTCCTGAATGGGGATTCCCAAAAAGTATGGAAGACCAATGGTATTGCTTCAGATACAGTACCAATGGATGTTTTTGTTACGAATGATGATAATCAGCTGCTGGCTAATGAAAATATTCAAAAAATGGCAACAGACGGAGAAGAGCTGTTCCTGACCATTTTCACAAAAGAACATGGAAGTGAATTTTACGCCATCACGGATACTTTACCTGTTTATATGGCGACTAACGAATCTATAAAACAGGAAGGGAAGAATGCTAATTTGGATATTAAGATTTACCCTAATCCGGTTTCAGATTATTTTTCGATCCATTCTAAAGAAAATGATAAGATTGAAACGGTTAAAATTTTCGATGCAGCCGGGAAGCTGGTTAAGAATATAACGTATCCCAATGATAAAATTGATGTCGCCGAACTTTCTTCGGGAATTTATTTCCTTAGAATTAAAACGGCTAAAGGAGATTATCTGGGTAAGATCTTGAAAAAATAACTTCATTATAAAAGGCTCTTAAAAAGAGCCTTTTATATTTATATATGATGATGTGTTTTCTCAATTGGAGTACAGATGTTTTGTCAACCCAGCTTCCGATATTATTTATCTCAGATAGTTTTTTACCTTACCCGGGCTTTGAAACTTGTACTAATTTATGAAAAATATTATAAATAATGTTAATTTATTTGTAATATTTTATTAATTAATATTTATATCTATTGTTTTTCAGTGATCGTTAAAGATTTATTGTAGTTTGTCTTTTTATGGGACAATAGCTTAATCTATAGGCCAATTAATACATAGACATATTAAAGGCCATTTTAGAAAATTTAAAACGGCCTTTTATGATCGGAATTTTGATAGTATTTTCAAAAAAATAAAAATCAAATGACGACAAAATTGAACAGGTGTCACCGTAAAATAGGAGAGTAAAAGCGTTTTAATTTGAATTAAAAAACTCCCAGATTACCTTAGCTTTACTTTTGCCCAGAATTTCTTCTAATGTTTCCAGATTGGACTCTTTAATCCTTTTAACAGATTTAAGCTTTGACAGCAATAATTCGATTGTTTTTTCTCCCACTCCGGGAATTTCCTCCAATTCAGATTTTATAGTAGAGTTACTTCTTCTTGTTCTATGGTGTTTAACCCCAAAACGGTGGGCTTCATCACGAACTCTCTGAAGAATTTTTAATGTTTCAGATTTTTTGTCAAGATAGAGTGGAATAGGATCTTCAGGAAAGAAAATCTCTTCCAGTCTTTTTGCAATCCCCACAATAGTTATTTTACCGTAAAGACCCAGTAATTTCAGACTTTTTACAGCAGAAGATAATTGGCCTTTTCCTCCATCTATCAAAATTAATTGAGGCAGACTTTCTCCTTCATCTACCATTCTTTTATAACGGCGATAGATTACTTCTTCCATGGTAGCAAAGTCATTGGGCCCTTCTACTGTTTTAGGATGAAAAATTCTGTAATCTGCTTTGCTTGGTCTGCCATCTTTAAAAACAACACAGGCGGAAACCGGATTTGTTCCCTGAATATTTGAGTTGTCAAAACCTTCAATATGTCTTGGCTCTACAGGCATTCTGAGCAGTTTTTGCATTTCAGCCATAATCCTGTTGGTGTGCCTTTCCGGATCCACAATCTGAACCTGTTTTAATTTTTCAAGACGGTATTCCTTAGCGTTCTTTTCGGATAGCTCTACAATTCTTTTTTTGTCTCCTACTTTAGGAACAATAAGCTTTACATTAGGGATTTCTACAGACAAATGGAAAGGCAGCAATACCTCTTTTGAATTGGAGCTGAATTTCTGCCTGATCTCAATCAGAGCTTCTTCCATAATATCTTCATCCGTTTCCTCAAGGATCTTTTTAATCTCTGTAGTGAAACTCTGAATAATATTTCCGTTTCTTATTTTAAAAAAATTGACATACGCAGCGGTTTCATCACTCACCATTCCAAAAACATCCACATCGTCGATATTAGGATTGACAACCGTATTTTTAGCCTGATAATCTTCCAATATATCCAGCCTTTCTTTGATAATCTGAGCTTCTTCAAACTGTAGATTAGAGGCGAGTTTCATCATCTGATTGACCAGATACTCTTTAGCTTTTCGGAATTCTCCCTTGATCATTCCACGGATAGCATCTATCTTTTCATCATAATCCTCTTTGCTTTCAAGATCTTCACAAGGTCCTTCACAGTTTTTGATATGGTATTCAAGACAGACTTTGTATTTTCCGTCAGCTATTTTATCCGGAGAAAGATTCAGATTACAGGTTCTCAGTTTATAGATATGTTTGATGGTGTCTAATAAAATTTTGGCCGGACGCACTTTTGCATAGGGACCATAATATTCTGAGCCATCTTTAATTACATTTCTGGTGAGAAAAATTCTGGGGAAATCTTCATTTTTAATACAGATCCAGGGATAAGTTTTGTCATCTTTCAACATGACATTGTAAAATGGCTGATGTTCCTTAATCAGATTGTTTTCCAACAAAAGGGCGTCATACTCACTGTTTACAATAGTAGTTTCCAGACGCTGGATTTTCCCTACCATTATTTTGATCCTGTATCCTGAAAGATTTTTGTTGAAGTAGGAGAGAACCCTCTTTTTTAAGTTTTTGGCTTTACCTACATACAATAACTGTTCGTTTTTATCATAGTAACGATAAACACCGGGTTCCGAAGGTAAAGTTTTGAGCTGTAATTCTAAAGAAGGATTCATATAACAAAATTAAGGAATCTTTCCATATTTAAAAAAAAGAATACCTGCGGAATTGCTCAGCAGGTATTAATTCTATAAATGAAATGTTTTTATCCGTTGTTCATATCGGTGTAAGCATTGACAAGAAAGCTGAAATAATCCCATTCTACAGAGTTTTTAGGATATTTTTTCATGAATTCTGCATTGTCACCAAAAAGGAAATCATAGTTGTCTTCAAAATCATCTTTATGAAGCCACATAATTTTGTCTCCCTTTTTTACATAATAAGATTTGATAACCCCTCCACCAAGCTGTGGAGAACCCATTACAGAAAAGCCTGTTGTTTCTTTAGCTCTAGGATCATGATATACAGAAATAATATCATCGAAATCTGGGTTGATAACCTGCATTAGGAATTCTTTATCATCTTTTTTGTTCTTTAATGACACGGTTTGGTTTACAAAATAGATCCTGTCGTTATTGGTATTTTTTGTTAATTTCTTTGTACCAAAGTTTCTGATATTCCCCATGTACTTGGCCACTTTTGCAATTTTTTCCGCATTACTTGGGTAAACATACATTTCGCTGATTTGTTCAGCATTAAAATTAGCATTCTTTTTTGTAGCGCTGTCTTTAATGGCTACTTCATAAATCTGTCCCTTTTTTGTTTCAATCTTGTTACAAAACCCTTTATAGGTAGTTCCGTCTTTTAAAATAATGGTGGATGTTTTTTTCGGAGATGGAGTATTGAAACCTTCATTAAAAAGGTATGTTTCCATTTTTTTGATATCCTCTTTAGAGTATTTTACTTTCTGGGCGAAAGTTGTGGTGCCTGCAAGGCATAAAGCAAGCAGTAAAGATGTAAGTCTCATGTATTATTGTTTTTTATTCGGCGGTAAAAATAATAAATAAATTAACTTATTTTTAGAAAAAGATAGAACATTGAAATTTAGTTTCTCCAATTATTGTTAAATGTGTAATTTTAAGAAAATTTTTTAGAAATGATATACGGAGTAGATGTTTTAACTTTCCATGATGTTCTGGAAATCTGTAAAAAACCCAATAAAGCCAAACTGAATAAAGCGGCAAAAGAACAAATATTAAAATCTCAGAAAAACGTACAGCAAATAGTAGAATCCGATAGATGTGTATATGGGATCAATACAGGCTTCGGACCACTGTGCGATACCAAAATATCAGCTGACGAAACAGCCCAGTTGCAGTATAACTTAATTATTTCCCACGCTGTAGGTGTAGGAAAGCCCATTGATAAAGAATTTTCAAAGATCATGATAATTGCTAAAGTGCATGCTTTATCAAAAGGATTTTCCGGAGTTTCTCTTGACGTAATTGAGAGACTGATCCTGATGTTGGAAAAAGATATTATTCCGGTTGTACCGGAGCAGGGATCTGTAGGTGCATCAGGAGATCTGGCTCCTTTGGCACATCTGGTACTGCCTTTACTTGGTTTAGGACAGGTTTGGGAAGGAGATCAGGTTACCAATACAATGGATGTTTTGGAAAAACATAACCTTGAGCCTTTAACTTTAGGACCAAAAGAAGGTCTTGGGTTAATTAACGGAACTCAGTTTATCCTGGCCCATGCCATCAAAGGATTGGAAAAATTTGAATACTTATTAGACCTTGCGGATATCACGGCAGCAATGAGTATTGAAGCATATAGAGGTTCTGCAAGCCCTTTCAAAAAAGAGCTTCATGATATCAGACCTTTTGAAGGTAGTAAAAAAGTGGCGGCAAGAATGCTTAAGTTCTTAAAAGGATCAGAAAACATGATGGCGCATGAAGATTGTGAAAGAGTACAGGATCCTTATTCTATGAGATGTGTGCCACAGGTTCACGGGGCAAGCAGAAATGCATTTGAACATCTTAGAAGCATGGCCGAAACAGAATTAAACTCTGTTACCGATAATCCGATTGTACTAAGTGCTGAAGAATCTATTTCCGGAGGTAACTTCCACGGACAGCTGATGGCTTTACCTTTAGATTACGCAACGTTAGCGGCTGCAGAATTAGGAAATATCTCAGACAGAAGAAGCTACTTATTATTAGAAGGGAAATATGGACTTCCAAGATTATTAACAGAAAGCTCAGGATTGAATTCAGGATTTATGATTCCTCAGTATACCTCAGCAGCCTTAGTTACGGAAAACAAAACACTGTGTTTCCCTGCATCTGCAGATTCTATTCCTACAAGTTTGGGACAGGAGGATCATGTTTCTATGGGAAGTATTTCAGGTAGAAAATTCAATCAGGTCCTGGGAAATCTGGTCAATATTTTAGCCGTTGAGCTGATGTTTGCAGCACAGGGACTGGAGTTCAGAAGACCTGCCAAATGTTCTAAGATTATTGAAGAGAATTTTGCTGTTCTGCGCTCTAAAGTTACCAAACTTGAAGAAGACAGATTAATAGGTCAGGATATGCTGGCTATTGCATTACTGATTAATGAGCGAAAATTTATCGTAAAATAAAATATACCCAATAAGAAAGCTTCCGAAAGGGAGCTTTTTTGTTTTATCCTATTTTTTTAATTAAATATATATGACTATAAAAAGACTTGATTCTACCCATCCGGATTTTCAAAATTTAGTACAACTTCTCGATACAGATCTTGCTGTACATAATGGGGACGATAATGCTTTTTTTGAACAGTTTAATACAATTGATAAACTTAAAAACTGTACTGTTGCCTATATTGATGAACTTCCGGCAGCATGCGGAGCATTTAAAGAGCTTTCAGATAATACAGTCGAAATCAAAAGAATGTATACGAACCCAACTTTCAGAAAAAGAGGCTTAGCTTCTGGCATACTAAGAGAATTGGAGAATTGGGCGAAAGAATTGGGATTTGAAAAAGCCGTTTTAGAAACTTCCGTAGACTTAAAGAATGCTATTTCTGTGTACGAAAAAAGTGGCTTCTATCGCATTCCGAACTATGGACAGTACATTGGAATAGATAATAGTGTCTGTTTTGAAAAAATATTATAGATTTCATTGAATATTGTGAATTTTATCCTTAAAGTGTTATTAATATTCGGATAATATAGAATTCACCTTAGAAAAATAGGTAATTCACAATAAAGTGTTATATTGGTCCCAACCAAAATTATAACATATGAAAAAAAGTGTATTCTTAGTAGCAATATTTTTTGCTTTAAGCTCTTGTAATACCGAAGATCTTCAAAACGAAAATTCCAACATTGAAATGAGTCAGAAAGATCCCCTGACTGCCAAACAAATTAATGAAGGAATTAATCAATCCCTTAAAACAAAAGGTTCTTTCAACTGGGCCAATCAATCTGATCATTTTTTATGGAGTGCCATCTTTCAGGGAAATAAAATGGTATCCATTGGATTTGGAGAATCTAAAGAAGATTTTGACAGAAGCAAATCTTCAAATAACCAGGCAATGGAAACCGAGATTTTGTCGATGATTAAAAAATATGAAGGAAAAGATGAAAGAACTTTCTTCCTTGCCTCAGACAAATATCTCAACCAGATGGATGTGGTTATCGAAAAAGAAGAAACCATTAAAGCACTTCGCCAGATGAAGACTATCCGATATCTTGAACCGGGAGATTACCACTACTTCGAAAATGAAAATAAATTTAATCTAGCTTCAAGATCCTCAGGGGGAGGCTCAGGATGTGGCTTTTCGTCTACTACTTTGAATGCTGATGACTATACTTCCACTACGCCGGGTGCGAAAATTCCCTGGGCTTTTACCAAGCATAATATTCCTGATGCATGGGGCTACAGTACCGGAGCGGGCGTTACCATCGGTTTGGTAGATACAGGTGTTTCACCGGAGCAGGCCTTCCTTGGAAACAGCTTTAATAACGGATCTTCCTCAGGGAGAACAATCAATAAATTGGGTGTTTATAATTCAGATGGTTCTGCAGATCAGTGTGGACACGGAACAAAAATGGCTTCCGTAATGGCAGCACCGAGAAATAATGCAGGACTGCCTGTAGGAGTTGCCTATAATGCCAATTTGATTGCTTACCGGGCTGCCACAAACGTCGTATTGGACACTTCCAGTGAGCAGACCGGAGTGAAAACGGCATTTACAGATCTGGCGAATAATGCCAGTGTAAAGATCATTTCTATGTCTATGGGACATATTTTTTCAGTAGGAAAAATTGAGGATGGTGTAAAGTACGCATATTCCAAAGGAAAATTGATTTTCTGTGCAGGAGGTACATCCACTAGTTTTACCACTTTTGTAGGCGTTATTTTCCCTGCCTGGATGCCGGAAACACAGGCTATAACCGGAGTGAAAGAAGGAACCTCCAATCAGAAATGTGATGTTTGCCATTCCGGAGGAGAGATAGACTTTACCTTCCAGATGGAAAGAGCTTCAGGAAATACAGTTCCGGTTTTAAGTTATTATAACGGCCAGGCCGATTATGTAGGCGGTTCATCAGTAGCTACCGCGGCAACAGCAGGAATTGCAGCTTTGGTATGGGCTAAGAATCCATCGTGGACCAGAGATCAGGTCCTTAATAAAATGAGACAGTCTGCCACTTATTATCCAAATGTGAATTCAAGCTATGGCTATGGAAACATTAATGTTTTAAAAGCAGTACAATAAAATACGATTTCAAAAAAATAAACCCCCTCAGCCGTTTAGGTGGAGGGGGTTTTATTTTTATATACAAGAGTACTATCCAATTCTCACACTTGTCATACTTAATGAACCTCCAATAAGTTCGTCATTAAATAAAGATAAGTGTTCAGACCGGTCTTTCAACCCCAGGGTATAGATAAGGGGAAGATAGTGATCGGGCGTAGGTACGGCATATTCTAAAAATGTTCCCTGTTTCTGATAATCAATAATAGGCTGGAAATTACCGTCAAGAAGCCAGTTATTGGTTTTTTCCCTCGCTTCCACTGCCCAATCCCAGCCGGCACCCACCGTATTGATATTTTTCCAGTCGATTAAACGCAGGTTATGAACAATATTTCCACTTCCTATGATCAGAATTCCTTTTTCACGGAGTTTATGAAGCCTTTTAGCCAGATCATAATGATATTGCGGAGGCTTGGTATAATCAATACTCAGTTGAATGACCGGAATATCAGCTTCAGGATACATATGTCTGATGACTGACCACGCCCCATGATCCAGTCCCCAGTTATGGTCTTCTTCAACCTCCAAGGGTAATAATAGCTCTGCAGTTTCCGCAGCAAGCTCCGGATTTCCGGGAGCAGGATACTGTACATCAAATAATTCTTTCGGAAAACCATAAAAATCATGAATGGTTTTTGGCATTTCCATGGCGGTGACAAGCGTTCCCTCCGTATACCAGTGTGCAGAAATACACAGGATAGCATTAGGCCTGGGAATTTCCGTAGCCGCTTTTCGGAATCCTTGTACAAACTGGTTTTCTTCAATGGCATTCATAGGAGAGCCGTGTCCCAAAAATAGAACAGGCATTCGCTGAGTGCTTTGGAAGTTTTCACTTATGTTTTGTAGATCGTTGAGGTTCATAAATTTTGAATAATCATAAAAAAATAAAAGGTTCAAGGTTTTTAGTAAAATCCCTGAACCTTTCACAAAATATATTGAAAAATTATGCTTGCTTTACAAACTGTAATTCTCCAGCTACTTTTACATCATCACTTACCATTACTCCTCCTGCTTCTAAAGCTGCATTCCAGTTTAATCCGAAATCTTTTCTGCTTATTTTTCCTTCAAAAGAGAATCCTGCTTTTGTATTTCCCCAAGGATCAACATTGATTCCTCCGAAATCTACATCTAAAGTTACAGGTTTTGTAATCCCATTGATTGTAAGATTTCCTACTACCTGATCATTCAGAGCCTGAGAATCAAAAGTAATCGTTGGATGTTGTTCAGCATTGAAGAACTCGGCAGATTTTAAGTGATTATCTCTGTCTGTATTATTGGTAAAAACAGAATCCGTCTGAATAGTAGCGGTAGTTTTTGCATTGGCGAAAGTATCATCCTCCGCTTCAATTTCTGCAGTGAAAGTTCTGAAACTTCCTTTTACATTAGAAATCATCATATGTTTTACTTTGAAAGTAATCTCACTATGCGTTGGGTCTAGGTTCCATTTTGTTGCCATTGTATTTTTATTTTTTGTTTGTTATTAATAATGCAAATGTAGGATAGGGAGCATATACGGAACATTGATATAGGATAAGAAATGCAATGTATATGTAAAATTATGATTCCTTTTGATAGTTGTTTCTTTTTTAAGGGAGCTTTTTCCCGCTATCCACTCATACTCCTCGCCCCATACATTCCAGCGTCCAAAACCCAGTCTTCAATGCGTGCTGCGGGGTAACCGTTACTATCGGGGCTAGGGTTCACATCATCTTTACAAAGAACAGAATGATGAAGCAATCTCTATCTATATACAAAATCCATCATTCATTTTACACCTTTACGTTTCCCCAGCAACCCTCCACAAATCTTAGTATTAAGTTAAGGAATAATTTCATTTAATTCATTAATTCCTTTTTATGAATGTTTTAATTTAACATTTCTTAACGGATGGTTTTTATTTCTTATTTTTGATGGATTCAATTTTACGCAATGAAATTATATAAATTTTCTTTATTGATGCTGGTTTTGGGGAATACTGCATTCGCCCAGACACAGAAGTTTACCATGGCGGAGGCTGTAAATGGGATGAGAACCAATCTTGCCGTGAAAAATATTTCACAATTTTCATGGTCTGCAGACGGGAAATCCTTTATCCAATCCGTGAAAGGAGGGTATTTGGTTACAGATCTGAAAACCAATAAACAAGATACTTTGGTGTCTTTAACACAGCTGAACAGACAGTTTGCCAATGACAAACTGAACGCTGTACCTCAGATTAAGTTTTCCGGGAATTCAAATGGTTATTTTAGCAAAGACGGTAAAATGTTCTGGATTGAAAAATCAGGAAATGACTGGAAAGTGAAAAATCAGACTCCTGTAGATAAAGATGCCTCCAACATAAAAATGTTTGGTGATGGCCAGACTTTCGCTTTTACAGCAAAGAATAATCTGTTTGTGAGTAAAAACGGAAAAACTATTGCGGTTACTAATGAAGCAAACGAAAATATCATCAGCGGACAGGCTGTTCACAGGAATGAATTCGGCATCGATACCGGAATTTTTCCTGCTCCCAACTCTGAAAGTGTAGCTTTCTACAAAATGGATCAGTCTATGGTGGCAGATTATCCGATCATAGATTGGTCTGTAACACCTGCTGTAAACCACAATATTAAGTACCCGATGGCAGGTCAGACTTCTCATCAGGTAACATTAGGAGTTTTTAATATTAAAACCCAGTCAACAACTTTTCTGAAAGTTGAAGGCGAAAAAGATCAGTACTTAACTGCTGTTACCTGGAGTCCGGATTCAAAATACATTTTTGTGGCTGTTCTGAACAGAGGACAGAATCATATGAAAATGAATCAATATGATGCCGCTACCGGAGAACTGATAAAGACTTTATTTGAAGAGACCGATAGCAAATATGTTGAACCACAGCATCCACTTACGTTCTTCCCAAATTCCAATACAGACTTTATCTGGCAAAGCCAGAGAACAGGGTATAATCACCTGTTCCATTATAGCTTGGAAAAAGGATTGGTTGCCCAGATTACAAAAGGAGACTGGCTGGTAACCGATATTTTAGGGTTTAATGAAAAGAAGAAAGAGATTTATTTTACGTCAACAAAAGAAACTCCTCTGGAAAGACATTTGTATAAGATCAATTGGACCAACTTCAAAATGCAGCGACTGGATGATGCAGAAGGAATGCATGCCGGTGTATTGAGCAGCGACGGAAATTATCTGTATGATG
Organism: Chryseobacterium sp. KMC2; assembly: GCF_016756935.1. NCBI lineage: Bacteria > Pseudomonadati > Bacteroidota > Flavobacteriia > Flavobacteriales > Weeksellaceae > Chryseobacterium > Chryseobacterium sp. KMC2. The sequence continues at coordinate 66,170 of NZ_JAESIT010000020.1, read as the reverse complement.
TTTATAGCAATGCCAATTCTCCAAGAGTTGGAAATATTATTAATACCAATAACTTAAAGTCTACGAATATTTTTACAGCAGAAAATACATTGAAAAATTATCAGAGACCTGAAATTAAAAATGTAGAATTGAAAGCTGATGACGGAACACCTTTATACGGAAAGATCATCCTTCCAACAAATTTTGATCCTAATAAAAAGTATCCTACTATTGTTTATCTGTACAATGGTCCGCACCTGCAGCTGATAACAAATACTTTCCCGGCTTCAGGAAACCTTTGGTATGAATATATGGCTCAGAATGGATATATCATCTTTACCATGGATGGTAGAGGTTCTTCTAACCGCGGAATGAAGTTTGAGCAGGCTGTATTCAGAAATCTGGGAACTACCGAAATGAATGACCAGATGAAAGGAGTAGACTACCTGAAATCCCTTCCTTATGTGGATGGAACAAAAATGGGAATCCATGGCTGGAGCTTTGGAGGGTTTATGACTACAAGCTTTATGCTTCGTAAGCCGGATGTCTTTAAAGTAGGAGTTGCCGGAGGACCGGTGATCGACTGGAGCATGTACGAAATTATGTATGGAGAAAGATACATGGATACACCACAGGAAAATCCACAGGGATATGCTGCGGCTAATCTATTAGATAAAGTACAGAACCTTAAAGGAAAATTATTGATGATCCACGGAGCGCAGGATGATGTCGTAGTATGGCAGCATTCTATAAAATTCATCAAATCTGCTGTTGATAACGGGGTTCAGCTGGATTATTTTACTTATCCGGGACATCCGCATAATGTGATCGGAAAAGACAGGGTTCACCTGATGCAGAAGATTACAGATTATTTTGATCAGTACCTGAAAAAATAATAATAAAATCCAGCCTAAAATAGGCTGGATTTTTTGTTGGAAGATGCCAGGCATAAAGAAAACTTACTATCATGCTATTTTAAGGCGTAAGACATTCGGAAATTTTCAGCACGGATCGATATGTTTATGTAACAGACATATAAATAGTCTTATTTGTAGATCCGTGGCAAATATAAAATGGTCTACAATTTTATCACAGATAAAATCCTTGCGTCTTAAAAACGTAGCCTTTTAAAAATTATTTGCGTCTTTGCGTTTTCCAACACTGTATAGATATATTAAATTGACATTTCTTCACTTTGCTTGCAATAAAAAAGTCGTGATATTTGTGCAAGAAACTAGTGTTATCTGTGTTTAAAAACCAAGTTACGTTCTTAACAAACATCAATGTTTTTGACTTTTTATTCCTGTAATTTTGTGTATATAAAATCAACAATATGGAATTAGGAATAGGAATGTTTGGTGACCTGGCTTTTGATCAGTCCACCGGAAAATATAGAGATGCAGGAACTAAGATTCGTGAAATTTTGGAACAGGTAAAATTGATGGATGAAGTAGGAATCGATGTCTTCGCAATGGGAGAACACCATCGTCCGGATTATGCTGTTTCTTCTCCTGAAATGGTATTGGCAGCTGCAGCAAGTATTACAAAAAATATAAAATTGGCAAGCGGGGTGACTGTGTTAAGTTCTTCAGAGCCGGTAAAGGTTTATGAAGATTTTTCAACCTTAGATCTTATTTCAGACGGAAGAGCAGAAATATTTGTAGGCCGTGGAAGCTTCATAGAATCATTCCCGTTATATGGTTATTCATTGAATGACTATGAGGAGCTTTTTGATGAAAAACTGGAGTTGCTATTAAAGATTAATTCCGAAGAAAATGTTACCTGGTCAGGAAAACTTCGGGCACCGATGCAAAATCAGACCGTGTATCCAAGGGCAAAAAATGAGGGGAAACTTTCGATCTGGAGAGCTGTAGGAGGAACTCCTCAATCCGTATTAAGTGCTGCCCAATTGGGAATGCCTCTGGTGGTAGCTATTATCGGAGGAATGCCGATCCAGTTTAAAAATTTGATTGAGTTTTACAAGCAGGAATACCAGAAAGCAGGACATGATGTATCCAAAATGCAGATTGCTGTTCATTCCCATACTTTTGTGAGTGATGATCAAAATGTAGTAGACGGATATTTCCACACCTATAAATCTCAGATGGATAGGATAGGGGCCTCAAGAGGATGGGCACCTTATACTAAAATGCAGTACGATGGGGGAAGAAACAAAGAAGGAGCCTTGTTCATTGGCAGTCCTTCCGAAGTAGCCGATAAAATTGCTTATATGAAAGAGATTTTTGGAATCACAAGGTTTATCGGACATATGGATATCGGAGATCCTGCTCATCAGCTGGTAATGAAATCTATTGAATTATTCGGGAAAGAAGTAAAACCATTGGTACAAAACCTGTAATTTAACCAAAAAGTCACAAAAGTGTTTAAATACTTTTGTGACTTTTGACTATGTTGAAACTTTGATTTAGGGTTAGACAATTTCAATGAGGCTTCCTCTTTCCTCATCTTTGATAATAGTGAGTGCTGTAGGAATCTTCTCTTTAAGTTCTTCTACGTGAGATATAATTCCCACAATTCTGTTCTCTTTCATCAGGTTGGTAAGAGTTTCAAACACAATATTTACCGATTCAGTATCCTGAGTTCCAAAACCTTCATCGATAAAAAAGAAATTTTTATCCGACTGAGCGTTCGCCTGAACACTCTCCGCTAAAGCCAATGCAAGGCTTAATGAAACCTGGAATGCTTGTCCACCTGAAAGTGTTTTTACACTTCTGCTTCTACCTTCGTTGAGGTAATCTATGATCTCAAAATCATTATTTTCATTAAGCTGCAGACTCAGCTGATTTCTTGTCATCCGATGAAAACGCAGATTGGCATGATCACAAAGCTGTCTTAAATAAATAGAAGAGACATACTGCACAAAACCGGCTCCTTTAAACAGGTTGATCATGACTTTTAGATTTTCAGAACGTTTCTGAAGCTTTGTAAGTTTTTTCAGAAGTTCTTCTTTCTTTACATATTCTTTTTCCAGCCGCTCTATTTCAGCTGTCTTTGTTACCACAGAATCGCTGATCTGTTTCTGCTCGGCCTGAGCCTCATTAAACAATTTTTCAGTCAGAGAAAACTGTTCATCGTTAAACGAAAGACCTTTAAGCTTTAATTCCAGCTCTTCAATAAATTTCTTTAAAGTTTCAAAATCAATTTTAAATTTCTGAATTTGATTTCTGTTGTGCTCAATATTGATTTCCAGCAGTAAAATATTTTCGACCTCTTTAAACTCAGTGAAATTTTGCTCTGCCAAGCCATTTGCAATACTGGCTTTATTTTCAGAAATTTCCTTTTCAAGTGCTGCCATTTGCTTTTCAGACTGATTGACAATGGTTTTTTGTTCAGCCATTTTTGGAATCAGTATCTTTTCCTGCTGGATGGCTTTCTGATAATTTTCTTCCGTTTCTTTGTTGGATACAACCAACTTCTGATAGGCTTCTTCAACCTCATCCACCCTTTTGTGGGTATACAGGTTCCAATCAAGAATTTTAAGATGAGAACAGCTGACATTGATCTGTTCCTGTTTGCTGAGCTCCTTGTCCTTTAAATCGTTTAGCAGAACTTTATATTTCTCCAAAAGCTGCGTTGCCTTTTCCAGAGCTTCCCGCTCTAGGGCTATATTTCTGTCAGCTTCTTCAATTGTTTTTTCTAAGGCAAAAGAATCGGCCCGTTTTTTCTCAAATTCATCTTCCTGATCCGGAGAGAATGGTTTCCAATGGAATTGTTGGGTATGAACTTCAATATCCCTTTGAATCTGAAGGAGTGCTTTCTGCTCCGAAAGAAGCTGTTCTTCAAAAATCTTTTTACGATCCAGGATTTTCTCAATTTCAGCTTCTATCCTTTGATTTTTCAGGACTTCCTGATCGATAGCGGTAATGCGGTCCTGAATTTCCTGAAGCTCAGTATTTACATCCTGAATTTCTACAATATGAGGATGCTCTTTAGAACCACAAAGAGGACAGTTTTCACCATCATGAAGTTCATTGGCAAAACGGGAAAGTTCTTTTTGGATCTTAAGATGATCCAGTTTTTGAGAAAGTTCCTTCTTCTTTATTTCTAATGCCTCTTTCCTGGATTTGAAATCTTCTTTAAAATTTTCATGATAGGCAAAAGGTTTTAACTCTTCCGTAATTTCCCCAATCTGCTTTTGATGTCTTTCAATCTTTTCAGCTTGCTCCTGCTGTGATTTTTTTAAATTTTTCCGGTGAATAAACCAATTGCCCACTTCAGAAAGCAGTGCCGAATCAAGTTTCTGTTCCTTGAGGGCCTTAAGATGTTTGGAAAATTCATCAATCTTTTTTTGAATATTTTCCTGGCTCATGCCTGCTTCTTTTACTTTTTCAGCTCCATTTTGGGTCCTTTTATTCAGCTCTTCGATTTCTCTGGAGTAGGTGAAGAGCTGTATGATCAGACTAAGGTCATTTTCCTGTATCCGGGATTGTTCCAATGCCTGAAACTTAGGCTCCAGTACAATAAGCTGATCTTTTATAATATTAAAAGCTTTTTCGGTTTCCTGTAAAGTTTTATGCTGCAGCTCTTTTTCGTTTTGTTTGGCTGCCAATTCTTTGGAAAGCTTATTGCTCTCAGTGATCAATGGATTAAAAAGCCTGAAAACACGGTCATATAAATTGGTCTGTACTTCCAGAGCATCTATTTCAGGTTTCTGCTCAGAGAGCTCTGTGAATTTTACCGTATTCAGTTTTAAACTTTCAAAATCCGTTTTTAAGTTTTTTAGCTGCTGATATGTATGGGAGATTTTCTCAAATTTTTCATTTGATTCACCCAGTTTTTTTTGTTCTTCCGTTAAAATCCCTTTTTGAAGCTGAATATTCTCTTCATTGATTTCCTCAAAACCTTTTAGCTGACCTTCAAGCTGGTCCAGCTCAGACCTGTTTTTTACATTGAGTGAAGAAACATTGTTTTGAAGGTCAAATTTTTGAAGATTAAAAATCTCCTTCATCATATTGGTTCTGTCCGCAGCCCCTAATTCAAGGAATTCCTTAAACTGTCCCTGCGGAATAATAATGGTGCGTTTAAAATTGGCGTAGCTTAAACCAATGATAGTTTCTGCATTAGAATGATCCAATGGAATCCATTTGTTGTCAATATTCTCGTAAAAAGTGACAGAATAAGGCTTTACATCTTCAAATTTTTTAGAATTACGCCTGAAATCTCTTGTCGCACGAAACAGCTTATTCTCATAATTGATGAAATCAAATTCTATATAAGAACTGTTTGACTTTAAGTTCATCATATTATAAGCCCTTTTATCACGCATATTCAGACGCTCCGTTTCACCATATAAAGCAAATGAAATAGCTTCAAGAACCGATGATTTACCGGACCCTACAGCACCGAAAATCCCAAACAGCCCTGCATCAGTGAGATTTTTAAAGTCTATAGTCTGACGCTCCTGGTAAGAGTATAAACCTTCAAGTGTGAGTTGAATGGGGATCATAATTTAGGCATTTAAAATTTCGTTAAACAAATCCATAAGCTCTTCATTGGCTTCCTGTCCTCCATTTTTGGATTTAAAATAATCTTTGAACAATACTCCTATATCTTGATTTAAATTGATTTCATAGTGCTCTTGTCCGGTCATTTCACTGTTTTTGATTTTTGGAATAAGATGAACGATACCGGAATGAGACTGGTAGATCATCTTTCTTTCATCAGCTGTTAGGAAGGTTTCACTTTCCAAAGTCAGTTCAATAAACGTATTCGGGTTTTCATTCAGCCACCGAACGGTATCTTCCACAGAGGTAAAAGATTTCCTTACCAATGTCCTTCCATTTTTCAGCGCCTTCTTTTCAAAAGAAATATTTTTTCCCGGAAACGCTTCCACAATGGAAACATATTTTGTTTGTCCTGCCTCACTAAAACTATAACATAAAGGGGAAGAAGAGTATACAACTGGTTTTTCTGACGTTCCTATATTCTGAAAACTATGCAAATGTCCTAAAGCCGTATATTGAATCTGCTCAGGAATGGCATCCGAATAGATCAGATCTGCATTGCCAATTTTAATAGGCTTTTCTCCTTCTGGTTCCTCCAGAATTTCAGCACCTCTTTTATTCATATACAAATGAGCGGTCAGAAGGTTAATTCCCTGCTCATCACAAAATTCGTCAGCAAGATTTTTCCACATCTGTGAAAGCACTTTATTGATTTCTTCTTCTTTATTTTCACCAAAATATTCTTTTAAACGGATCTCATTGGCATAAGGTGTATGAAGAACTCTTACAGGAAAATTTATATTTTGAATAGCCAATTCGATAAAACCTTCTCTTGAATTCAGAATTTTAAAATGTTCGGTTTCAAAAGGAATAACTTCTGCTTTGGGATGGCCTATCAGAATAATTCCACATTCTCTGGCTAAAGGATCGGGAGCATCGATGAGGTTGGGAGAGTCATGGTTTCCGGAAATAGCAATCACAGGACGTTTCCCATTTTGAGATAAACGTTTCAGGGTTTTATACAATAGCTCAGTAGCTTCTACTCCCGGATTAAAATTATCAAAAAGGTCACCCGCAACAATGACAAGATCAATGTTTTCTTCATCAGCAATGCCAATAATCTCTTCCATGACCAGAATTTGCTCTTCCAGACGGGAAAAGCGGTCCAGTCGTTTTCCTAAATGCCAGTCGGCGGTATGCAGAATTTTCATAAAAAGTTTATCATTGTTTAGAGGAAATATGAAATGGTATAATTCAAATTGATTGAACTAAAATCTGTATGTGAACTATTAAAATACAGAACAATATTTAAACCCCATTAGGTTTGGTAATGAACGAATTCTATAGATTATGATCGGTTTCTTTTGCCTGAAAATCTTCATGAATTTGTTTTAAACGTGCTTTCCTTTCTGCTTCAGCATTTTGTATTTTACGTTTTTTCTGATCAATTTTCTTTTTATTTTTTTTCCTGTTCGCTTCGTTATTTTTGCTCATATCTTTTTGTAACGAATAATTTTTTTATGGGTAAGAAATAGCCTCATCAAAAATACTAAAGATTAAGAGTTTAAACAATTTTAGTCGGTAAGTCTGATAAAATATTTTAATTTTACTGCGTTATGGAAGAAAAATCAAAAGATCCTTTACACGGAAAAAGGCTTGATGCTATCCTTGAAGAACTGGTAGAATACTATCAGGGTTTTGAGGAATTGGGAAAACAAATCAATATAAAATGTTTTACGGATAATCCGAGTATCACTTCTTCACTGAAGTTTTTACGGAAGACTCCGTGGGCAAGAACAAAAGTTGAAAGTTTGTATCTCTTTATGCTGAGACAGAAAAAAAGAGACGAAACGAAGAGTGGAAAGTAGAAGCCAGGATATTGCTGTAAGATTCTCCTTTTAGCTCTTTTCCTCTAAGCAATCATTTCAAAAATAGTATATTTGTATTATTAATCGTGAATAAGATACACGAAAAAAAGGAAAAATATGACAATTGAAAACAACCATGTTGTAGCTGTAAGTTACATACTTCACACGATCGAAGAGGATGGAAGTAAGATTCTTGTAGAAGAAACAGCACCAGAAAATCCACTTACATTTTTGTATGGTGTGGGAATGATGATTCCAAAATTTGAAGAAAATATCCTTGGTTTGAAAGCTGGTGATAAAGCTGCTTTTACAATCCAGCCTGAAGATGCTTATGGTGAAAAACAACCGGATGCTATTGCTCAATTACCTATTGAGATGTTTAAGGAATCAGGAACTCCACCTGTAGGAGCTATTTTACCTCTATCTGATAATCAGGGAAATAATTTCCAGGCATTTGTAGTAGAAGTAACACCGGAAGTTGTAGTGGCTGACCTTAACCACCCAATGGCAGGTAAAGTTTTAGATTTCCAGGTGGAAATTTTAAATACACGTCCGGCAACAGAAGAAGAATTGTCACATGGCCATGCTCATGGAATTGACGGAACTGAAGCTCACTAAAACATAATATAAATGTCCGATTTTTTCGGACATTTTTTTTGTCATACTCATATGGTCAGTGATTATATTTTCTTCCGAAGATGAATCTGATCATCATAAAATGCTTTGCAGATAATTCCGGTATCCGTTTTTTCCTGAAGTTTTTGAAAAAGACAGTCTGGGTAAGAATTGGTATCGAGATAAAAAAATAAACCACAGTTGAATTCTGTGGTTTATTTTTTTTTATAAGATTAAGAATGAATAAAATGCCTGACTTATTTCCTCTCCACCGGAAGGGTGGCAAATCTCAGACTTGACGGGGTGGTTTGCGTATTAATTACTCCACCTATTGTCTCATCTATTCGGCGTCATATTCCGTAACGTCAATAAGCGTCAGGAACCACTTGGTATCTATTTTGGTCATGAAAAATCTCAATCCATTAATAGGAGCCTTTTCTTTAGTATTTTCAGCAAGTGTTACACAAACTACATTTTTAGGATCAGTATTAATTTTAAAAATTTTCTGATCTTTTATAGAATACTGTTCCAGGAATTTGTCTGCATAGTCATTGACCGCGTTAGAGTTGAACTGAACAGATAAGCCTTCTTTTTTCCATTTTTTATTTCCCGAATCATAGGCAGGTGCCGCTTCAAACTGAAGCGGAAATTGATTTTTAATGTTCCATGCCTTTTGAATGTACCCTAATGGCATACTGAAATTTACATCTTCATTTAAAACAAATCCCAGATCACCACTGCTTTTAAAAAGAACACCAACTCCATAAGTGGGATTGATATATTGGTTCATAAGGTCTCCGTTTTTAGTCTGAAAACCATTTAAAATATCCGTAACAGCTAAAGTAATCTGTTTTTTGTCATCAGCAGTCTGGGCATTGGAAAAGCTAAAGCTGCAAAGCAGAAATAGCAGAGTGTATATAATATTCTTTTTCATATCATGAGTTTAAAAATTCACCAGAAACATAATACCAACGTTCATGCATTTTTTGGAAGATGGAAAATTCATGGTGAATTTGTGGATGTCCATCCTCATCGGTATAGTAGGCTTTAAATTCTACCTGATTTAAAGCGGGTGTCCGGATAATTTCCAGTCGGGTCCATTGGTTGATTTCTCCCCACTCCTGAAGATCGCGGGTATTGTGGTATTTCCTTTTTCCGGGAAGAGTGGTTTCCATTAGATATTCACCATTCGGAATAGCGAATGCCGAAAATCGGGAACGCATCAATGCTTCTGCAGTGGGAGCATGTTTTTCTCCGGTATGATAGGGCTTACAGCATTCTTCATAGGTTTTTCCTGAGCAACAGGGACAATCCATATATCTGGTTTTAAATTTGAACCACAAAAATAATAAATATCAATAGAAACAGGCTTAGTCCGTTAAAAAAGATGAATAAATAAGTGATTGGGCAAAACATAAAAAAAGACGCATTCCTAAAGAATACGTCTGATTGTTTTATTTAATAAACCCTCTGTTTCTTAATAAAGGTTTGATATCCGGATCATGTCCTGTGAAATCTCTGAATGCCTGGTTAAGATCTACAGAATTTCCTACAGAAAGAATATATTTTCTGAAGCGGTCACCGTTTTCTCTGGTTAATCCGCCATTATTTTTAATCCATTCCCATGCATCGTTATCTAATGTTTCAGACCATAAATAAGCATAATATCCTGCTGAGTAGCCACCGCCCCAAATGTGAGCGAAATAAGGAGTATGGTATCTTGGAGGAACGGTTGATAACGTAAAGCCATGATTAGTTAAGGACTGTTTTTCAAAATCCAAAACAGGGATCAGCTGGCTGTCATTGGTTACAGAATGCCAGTCCATATCCAACGCTGCGGCAGAAACCAATTCTGTGGTCATATACCCCTGGTTGAAGGTAGACGCTTTTTTAATCTTTTCTACCAAAGTCTGTGGAATAGGTTGTTTTGTTTCAAAATGAACGGCATAATTTTTTAAGACAACCGGATCTAATGCCCAGTGTTCGTTAATTTGTGAAGGGAACTCTACAAAATCTCTCGGTACATTGGTTCCTGAAAGAGAAGGGTATTTCTGACTTGCAAACATCCCGTGGATAGAGTGACCAAATTCATGGAAAATAGTGGAAACATCATCATAGCTAATTAATGATGGTTTTCCAGGAGCTGGTTTCTGATAATTATAGCAGTTTACAATCACTGGTTTTGTTCCCATCAGATAAGACTGCTCTACAAAGTTGCTCATCCATGCCCCTCCATTTTTAGAATCTCTTGTATAGAAATCCAGATAGTAGATCGCAATAGATTTTCCATCATGATCAAAAACTTCATAAGTAACTACATCAGGATGATAAACAGGAAGGTCAGTTCTCTTTTTAAATGTCAGTCCATAGAATTTTTCAGCAGCAAAGAAAACTCCCTTTTCCAGAACTGTTGTGATTTCAAAATAAGGCTTTATTTCACTTTCATCAAGATCAAATTTCGCTTTTCTTACCTGTTCTGCATAGAAAGTCCAGTCCCATGGTTCTACTTTGAAACCACCTTTCTGCTGATCGATAAGATCCTGGATATCCTTGGCTTCCTGTCTGGCTGTTTCCACGGCAGGAGTGGCCACCTGATTCATCAGTTTGGTAGCTGCTTCCGGAGTTTTTGCCATCTGATCCTGAAGTTTCCATTCAGCGTAATTCTTTTTACCTAAAATCTGAGCTTTTTTAAGTCTGAGTTTAGCCAGTTTTTCAATGGTTTCTCTGGTATCGTTAGCATCACCCTTTTCTGCTCTTGTCCATGAAGCCTTAAACAGTTTTTCTCTGGTAGCTCTGTTTTTTAAATTTTGTAGAAGAGGCTGCTGTGTAGTATTCTGTAAAGCTAAAAGGTATTTTCCGGGCTGGCCTGCAGTTTTGGCATCGGCTGCTGCAGCAGCAATTTCATCAGCAGAAAGTCCATCCAGTTCTTTTGCGTCAGAAAAGAAGACCCCCCCTTGCTTTCTTGCTTCCAGCAATTTATTGGCATATTGAGTGGAAAGAGAAGCCAGCTCCTGATTGAATTGTTTTAATTTCTCTTTATCCGCTGCAGAAAGGTTAGCCCCTGCAATCTCAAAATTTTGTTTATAATATTGTACAAGTCTTTTACTTTCAGAATCCAGACCCTCTTCTTTGATGGATTTTATTCTTTTATAAAGATTTTCATTCAGGTACATTTTGTCTGAATGCGCAGCAAAGATAGGAGCATATTCCTCATCCAGGGCTTGTAGTGTAGGATTGGTATTGGCACTGGTAAGATTTGAAAAAACAATTTGTGCCCTTCTCAGGACTTCACCACTTTTTTCCAATGCTACAATAGTATTTTCGAAAGTAGCAGCAGCTGGATTATTTGCAATTTTTACAATTTCAGCTTCATGCTGTTTTAACCCAAAATCAAAAGCAGGTTTAAAATGTTCATTTTTAATTTTATCAAATTCCGGAGCTTCATATTGAAGTTTACTTTTCTTCATGAAAGGATTGGAAGATAAAGAGGGATCCGGTGCAGGAAGTTCCTGCTGAGTATCAGTTGGTTTCATTGTGGTACAAGATTGATTAAACGCCAAAGCAGAAATTAATAATACCGATGAAATATTCTTCATAAAATAGTTGTTATTAAAGTATAAAGATATTAAAAACTTGCATCATAGAAAGTATTTTACCCAAATGTATTTAGTGAAAAGACGGTATAGATATTTTCAAAGCTGACTTCACTTTTTACCTCACAGGAATCTTGGATATATTTTATCCATAAATGTCAGAAAAGCTTTTATTCTAAATACTTTAATTATTTTAAAATGATGTTATATACAAAGTTGACACAAGAAGAAAATCAAAGATTTTCGAAAAAAACCGTGTACTGATGTATGCTCTATGCATGTGACGTAAAAACCACTCAAGTGTCTGATATTTTGTGTTTTTATTGAAGAGTTTAACAGCCTTTTTAAATAAAATAAGATTAAATAATTGGTAAAATAAACTTAGTCATTCATCGTTTAGTGATGAGCAATAACAGGATTTTTGAAGAAGATGTAATATTTTTCATAATTTAGTTGTCGTTAAATAATACGATCAAAGTAATAATCTATAAAATAAATAAACATGAAAAAAAGGACTCTTTTTATTTTTTCTGCCTTAGTGGTATTGGCCTCATGTAATGAAAGACATGAGAAAAAAAACAGAGAAAAAGGTGATTGGGTAGATAAGGTGATCAATAAAGATAGCGGACCGGTACAGCAAAAGGAATTTAATGGTGATTTTGATGAAATTCAGGTTTCTCAGGCGATTGATGCTGAGGTAATAAAATCTGAAACAGAGAAAGTTGTTATTTCGGCTCCTCAAAGTATCATTAATGAGATTCTTGTGGACAATGAAGGAGGAAAGCTTCATATTCATTATAAGCCGGGGATCAGAGTGATGAATATCAATAAGGTGACTGCAAAAATTTATACCAAAGACTTTACAAAACTGATTGCAGGATCAGCCGCAAAAATAACGGTAAAGGATAAATTTACTCAGGAAAAAATAGATATTGAGATATCCAGTGCAGGAAGTGTTTCCGGGGATCTGGAAGCTAATGATTTTGAGATTACAGCAGGTAGCAGCAGTAATTTCAGTGGAAAAATCTGGGCTGTCAACCTTGATATAGAATCTTCATCAGGATCGAGTATTGAAATTTCAGGTAAGGCTAAACATGCGGATATCAATTCTTCTTCAGGAAGCAGCATATCGGCAAGAAGCGTTATTGCAGATAATGTAGAGGCTGAGGCTTCAAGTGGGGCAAGCGTTCAGATTAGTGCTGTTACGAGTGTAAAAGCAAGCGCTTCATCAGGTGGAAGTGTAGATATTACTAAAAAAGGAGAACTTAAAAATGTTACTAAAGAAGAAAGTAGTGGGGGAAGTGTAAATATTCAATAAATTAATCCTGGGATTCTTCCTCATCTTCTTCATCAGCAGATGAGGATCCTTCCCAATTTTTATTATCAAAATTAAGATTATCATAAGCTAATAATTCCTCCTCTCGCTGGAGGATTTCTTTTGTCGTAAATAATGCTATATCGTCATCATCCTTTGCCCTTGCCAGTTTTCTGATAGAAGCCTTATCAATAGCCATAAATCTTTGGCCAAGACGTCTGGCGGCATATTTTCTCATCCCTGCTTCATGAAGTACATCTACAGCCATATCTACCGCGGTACCTAATGTTTCCCGATAAATATGATTGATTCCGTTATTCAGGTAATTATAAGCATCAATTCTGTTTTTTGCTCTTACAAAAATCTTCACCCCCGGATAATGTTCACGGACAAGTTCGGCAATGAATTTATTGTCATCGGGATCATCCAGACATAAGATCAGAATTTCGGCGTCTTCAATACCTGCTGCCCTTAAAATTGGGATTCTGGTAGCATCACCGTAATATACTTTAAAACCATAGCTTCTCAGCAGCTTTACACGGTCTGAATCTCTGTCCAGAACTGTTGCTGACATTTTGTTTGCCTTTAAAAGACGTCCTACGGTACTTCCAAAATGTCCGAAACCTACAATAATAATTTTCTTTTGACTCACATCACTGTCCAGAATATTGAAATCATGTTCCTCCTCAGGAATTTCTTTAATGAATTTTGGGGTAATAAACTTATCATTTACAATAAGAAGGATAGGAGTGATGCACATGGTAATTGCTGTAACAGCCATTAATTGTGCATTCAGTTCAGGGCTCAACAGATAAAGGTCCGAAGCATAATTGATCAGGACAAAGGCAAATTCTCCCACCTGGGAAAGCGCAAATGCATAGAAAAGGCTTTGTGGAGTATCTATCCTGAAAAACTTCCCGATAGCGTATAAGACAATAAATTTTACCGTTACCACTGCAAAAACGGTACTAAATATAAATAAAGGATCCTGCTGGATAATATTAAAATTGATGGTAGAGCCTACGCTCACAAAAAATACAGCCAATAAAAGACCTTTAAAAGGATTGATCTGCGCTTCAAGCTCATGACGGAATTCACTGTTGGCCAGCATTACTCCTGCAAGAAAGGCACCCAATGCGGGAGAAAGACCAATAACGATCATTAGCTCAGAAACACCAATCACTAAAAATAGGGAAGAGGCAGTTAAGAGTTCTGTCATTCCTGATTTTGAAACATAGCGTAAAAAAGGAACAAATACATATCTTCCTAATAAAATCAACAGAGCTACTCCTATAATTACTGTTCCGGCCTGAAGCCACTCCGGAAGTTTTTGAATCAGAATCTGAATTTCATTATCATGATGTTTCGCTTTGTAGTTGGCAATGATGGGAAGTATTGCCAGAATAGGAATTACCGAAATATCCTGAAATAGCAACGTAGAGAATGAAGCTTCTCCTGCTGTCGTTTTAAAACTGTTTTTTTCCTGTAAAGTCTGCAGTACAATTGCTGTAGAAGAAAGAGCAAAACACATGGCCACGGCCACGGCCTTATCTACTCTCCAACCCACACTGATGAATATCACAAAAAGTAAAGAAATCGTAAGGACCATTTGTGTGAGACCCAGGCCCATGATTTTCTTACGCATATCCCAAAATTTTCGCGGTTCCAGCTCAAGTCCTACCAGAAATAAAAGCATGATCACCCCAAACTCACTGGCGTGCATAATATCATTTACATTATTTCCTGTAAGCCTGAGAACATAAGGACCAATGATGATCCCCCCTAAAATATAACCGATCACAGAACTTAGGCCGAATTTTCGGGCCAGTGGAACCATGATAATAGCTACACCTAGGAAAAGTAATGTGTTCATTGCTAAACTGGATTCCATATTCTATTGGTTGAGAAGTTCTGTAAATTCTTTTTTATGTAAAATGATTTCTTTTTTTGAAAGCTTATTGGCTTCGTAAACAATCTTAATATGTTTGATATCTGCTTTGAAAACCTTTAAAGAAACGATCAGTCCGCTGATCAGTTCATCAACGGTGTATTCATACGTTCCTGTTTTGCTGAAAGATCTTTCCTTTCCTCCGGTAGTGATCAGGATATAAACTTCTTTATTTTCTAAAGGATTATTTTTTCCCGGCTGAAGCCAATCTCTATCGAAAACTTCATCGATCCACAATCTTAATAATGGAGGCATTCCAAACCATATCAGTGGAAACTGGAAGACAAAGCGGTCATAATTGGCAAGACGTTTTCTCTCTCTGAAGGCGGCGATATGAAAATCGGGATATTCTTCATAAAGATCTCGTAAGGTATAATGCTGGTGGCGAACGTAGAAATTGATGAGCTCTACATTCGAATTAGAGTGCTCCAGATAGGGGTGAGCAAATACTACCAGCGTCTTCTTCATAATCCTGTTTTCAGTAAATATAGTAAAAAAATAATGGATAAAAGGTGGGTTTTGGTTTGATTTATTAATTTTTTAATATGGAAAAGGTAATTTACTGTTGAGAAAAAGCAAAAAAACAATAGTATTTTGAGTTTTTAAATAAAAAAATCAGGCCATACTGGCCTGATCTGTTTCTATGTATTGTTTCTGTGTTAAAGGGTTACCATCCGCCTGATGCGCCGCCGCCTCCAAAACTTCCGCCACCGCCGAAGCCTCCAAAGCCGCCGCCTCCACCGCCGGAACTTCCACCACCGAAGCCTCCGCCTCCAAAACTTCCAGGGAATGGGAAGAATCCACCAGGATAGTTTCTGCGTCCTCTTCTTGTGATAATGACATCATCATCGTCATCGTTGTTCCCTCTACCGGGGCCACCACCTCTGTTGCCAAAAAGAATGGCAATAATGATGAAAATGACAAAAGCAATGAGGAGTACTTTAAATGCGCTTCCATTACCGGACGGGGTTGTCGTTTCTTCAGGTTTAAATTTCCCCTGAACAGCTTCCATAATGGCTGAGGTACCGCGATTGATACCCTCATACCAAAGTCCTTTCCGGAAATTAGGGGTCACAATATAATCCAGAATCTGTCCTGCTACCGAAGCTGTGAGATATTGCTCTACAGCTCTTCCCTGCTGGATAGACATTGTTCTGTCTTCTGTAGCAACCAGGAAAACAACTCCATTATCTACTCCTTTTTTTCCGATCTTCCATTTCTGACCAAACATGGTGGCCAGAAAGTTCACATCTTCTCCTTTCGTAGACTTGATGATTACGACTTCAATTTCCGTTGAGGTTGAATCTGCAAATTTGATCAGCTTATTATTAAGCTCATCCTTTTCCTGCTGAGAAAGCAGTCCGGCTTCATCAAAAACCGGATATAGCACTGCCGGCTTTTCAGGAACAGTATATTGTGCTGATACAAAACTGTACAAGCAGATCAATAAAAATGAAAATACTATTTTAAGAGAACGTAATTTCATTCGGGAGTTGGTTTGGGTTTTCTCCTTCCACAGGAAAATATTTTTTGAGTTCAAGGCCTGTTTCCAGGATGGCACTTTTTAGTGCCTGGTGATAATTTCCTTTGGCAAATTCAGAGGTCACATAGTCATGCAAATGATCCCAGTAAGATTGCTGTACCTTTTCATGTATCCCGATATCTCCAATGATGGTCAGATATTTTTGTTCGAAATTAATATGAAAAAGCACGGCGTTTCTATCCGCTGTTTTATCCATACAAAGCTCTTTGAATACTTCAAATGCAGTTTTTGCATTTCGTTCTTCCGTATTGGAATCGATATGCACCCTGATCTCGCCTGTAGAATGATCTTCTGCTGACTGAATCGCTTCCACAAGGGAAGCGATTTGTTGATTTGTAAGGAAATTACTCATTATTTGAATACCTCAGGTGCCTTTTGAGCTCCTGCTTCAGCTTTGAAATAAGGTTTTTCTTTAAAGTTGGTAAAATTCGCCAAAATATTATTGGGGAAAGTTTTGATGGAGGTATTGTAATCCTGCGCAGCCTCATTGTAATATACAGTTTCTGTTCTGATACTGTTCTCAATAGCGGTATATTCTCTTTGGAAGTTGATATACTGCTGGTCTGCTTTTAGATTTGGATAAGACTCCACAACGGCCATCAATCGGCTTAAAGCTCCGGATAATTCTCCTTGTGCAGCCTGGAATTTAGCAATGTCAGCATCTGTCATATTCGTAGGGTCAACATTGATAGAAGTTGCTTTGGAACGTGCCTCAACCACTTGTGTTAAAGTTTCCTGTTCAAATTTTGAATAAGACTTAACTGTTCTTTCCAGGTTCGGGATAAGATTGGCTCTTTTCTGATATACGGTCTCTATATTAGACCATTTTGTGTTCACAGTCTGTTCTTTGGTCACGAAGTTATTATATCCGCTTTTTCCCCAAAAGAATAGAATTGCAACAATAACAAGGAGGGCAATACCAATTGTTCCGGCGCCCAGACATCCTTTATTTTTCATAGTTTATTTTTTTTTAATTTTTTGTGCTAATCAAATATACAAATTATGTGCTAATTTTGTAGAAAATTATTTGAATGACAACAATAGTGGTGGCAATGGGAGAGAAAAATGAAATTGGTTTTGAAAACCAGTTACTTTGGCATCTTCCCAAAGATTTAAAACATTTTAAAGATCTTACTTCGGGGCATCCGATTATTATGGGGAGAAAAACGTATGAAAGTATCGGGAAGCCTCTTCCTAACCGTACCAATATTGTTGTTTCAAGAAAGAAAGATTGGTTTGAAGAAGGAATTCTTATTGTAGGCAGCCTTAAAGAAGCGGTGAAGTTTGCAAAAAAAATAGATGAAGAAGTTTTTATTATTGGTGGTGGCAATATCTATGAGCAGACGATGGATGTGGTAGATAAACTTGAGGTAACCTTAGTAAAAGCTGATCTGAAGGCTGATACATTTTTCCCAAAAATTGATGGGAAGATCTGGAAAAAGACCAATGAAATCTGTCATGAGAAAGATGAGAAAAACGCTTATGATTTCTGCTTCCAGACGTTTGAAAAAATAAAGACCGAAGAGAAGGTGTAAACATCAATAGTCAGTTTTTGCTCTGCAAATGAATAGTGAATGTCTTTAGCTTACATAAAAATAAACAGACTAAGCATATTGACAATTCATAATTGACTTTTTTGGACTGTAAACCTTAAACTCTAAACCTTAAATTTATTATCTTTGCACTTCTAAAATTTAATAATGAATAAATACATAAAAATTGTAATAGCAGCTCTTCTTATCCTTACGGGAGTTTATATGATGTTTTTTACAAGAAATCTGGGCTGGGGGATTGTTGTTTTTCTTCTTGCAGCATTTCCGATCCTTCTTTTCTTTAAAAATGAATATATCCTTTTGGCTTTCTGGCAACTGAGAAAGCAGAATATGGAAAAAGCTGCAGAATGGCTGACTAAGATTACCAACTATCAGTCACAGCTTCACAAAACCCAATATGGATATTTCCACTATTTACTGGGATTAACGCAAGCTCAGGATCATCCTACCAAAGTAGAACCTTTGATGAAAAAAGCATTGGAGTACGGTTTAAATATGAAGCATGACAGAGCTATGGCTACTTTAAATCTTGCTGCATCGGCTATCTCTAAAGGAAGAAAGCAGGAAGGTCAGAAATTGTTGGAAGAAGCAAAAAGATTAGATACGGCAGGAATGATGACAGATCAGATCAAAATGATGAAAGATCAGTTGAAAATGCCTACGATGCAAAAGCATATGCATAATCCTAATATGAGACAAAGAGGGAAGTTCTACTAATTGATTTTCTCTTATACATTATAGACAAGGTCCTGATTTTTTCAGGACTTTTTTTTGTACTTATAGCGGAGGTCAAGTTTCTTACCGGAAAAAGGATTTGTAGGATAAATATTTTCTTTTACAAAGAGTAAAGGATCCCGTTTTTTGAATTTGTCCCGGCGACCATCGTCGTAAAAGTTATGTTTCCGATTTTTGTAGTGAACAGAACCCTATAGAAAATTACATTTCCGAATTATGGTCATAGCCATAAAACTTAGGCATCTGCCAGTGATATTTTACGGCAAAGGTTCTGATGGCAACGATCAGTAAAATAGTAAAGATCTGTATAAAAGTATAGGATAGTGGAGTGTATTTTGTCATCAGTAAAAATGCTGCCCCACCTACAATACAGGCGGTAGCATAGATCTCTTTTCTGAAAATCAACGGAATTCTGTTCAGTAATATATCCCGGATAATCCCACCAAAACAGCCGGTAATGGTTCCCAGTCCGATACAGATCAAAGGATGAATCCCTACGTTTAGCCCTTTTTGAATCCCAATAATGGTAAATAACCCCAATCCGAAACTATCAAAGATAAACAGGGTTACTTTAAAATTCTTTTCAAGAGATTTGAAGACCATTGAAAATATGCTGGTAATGAGGATCAATGCACACATGAGAAGATCATGCATCCAGAATACAGGAATGTCCAGCAGGAGATCCCTCACCGTTCCTCCACCTACAGAAGTAACAAAGGCAATAATAAGTACCCCAAACGGATCAAGCCGTTTTTGCATCGCTGCAAAACTTCCTGACATGGAAAAGGCAATGGTTCCAAGTACTTCTATGGCGAAATTGAACTGTTCGTGCATATAGTTATAAGTGATGAATAATAAGTAATGAGCAATGAGTAATAAAAATTATGCCATTTAAATTTGTGATAGTTTGAACTTATATTTGGTCATGACTTTTACTAATTCTTCACATTCTGTTTTTAAATATAGAATTTTTTCAGGATTTACATATTCTAATTCTTCAATGATCTTAAGCCAAAGCTGAGTTTGATCAATTTCTTCAACAATAATACATATTTTAGCAAATTTTTCTTTTTCAGATCTTGCTCTTGAAACAGCTCTGTAATTTGCTGCTACAAAAGTAGCTGACCGGATGATCTGTTTCCTTATTATTGAAAGGTCATCAGAATAGGGTAGTGAAGAAAGTGTTCTAATGATAGCAATAGAAAAGTTTTTAAAATCCATACTATCAAAATTACTTATTACTCATTGCCAGTTACCTATGTTTTATCTCTTCACTCTCACGGAATCGGGAACCATCAGTTCGTATTCTCCTCCGTGGGTGATGATTTCTCTTACAATGCTACTGCTGATAAAAGATTTACCTGATGAAGTTAATAAAAATACGGTTTCCAGTTTTTTGTGAGCTAATGTCCTGTTGGTATGAGCGATTGCTTTTTCAAATTCAAAATCAGCAGGATTTCTTAAACCTCTTAGAATGTACTGGGCATTTTTTTCAAAACAGTAATCTACTGTTAATCCTTCAAATGAATCTACTTCTACATTGGGGAATTCTGCCACAGAGTTTTGAATAAATTCCATCCTTTTTTCAAGAGGAAACATATATTTCTTCTGAGAATTCTGCCCAATGGCAATAATTAACTTATCAAATAGCGGTGCCGCTCTTTCTATAATATCGTAATGTCCCAAGGTAATAGGATCAAAAGATCCTGGGAAAACAGCAATTTTCATATCCTAGTTGTTTTCGTTTGATTTTTCGTAGAACAGCCTTAGGTTTTCAAGATTTAGGCTGCAGTTGTTATTTATAACCTGATTGGAAGATAGATTTAAAATCAAATCATTTCTTCCTATAACTTTTGAATTTGTATAAATTTTATCAATTGGATGAAATGTAATCTTACTTTCAAAATTCCCGTCCGCATTTTTTCTTATTATACCTGAAAACAATACTTTATTGTCTAAAGAGCTAATTTCAAAATAATTGGGAACTGTTTCATTATCAATAATCACATTTTGCTTTTTGACATAGCTGAAACACTTTTGGTCATCCAGGTAGATTGCTTCATTAGCAAAATTGATATGCTTCGGCTCAAGCTGATTTTTTGGCAAATGCAGTTTAAGCGGAGTAAAATCTTTTTGAGCTGATGCCAAAGAAGAAATAAATATTGAAATGGTAAGAAGTCTGATCATTGCATTTATTTATTAAGTGCTTTTTCAACTTCATTTCCGCAAAGATCCAAAAGGGAAATTCCATAATATTTTGCCTGCTGTGGAAGAATACTTGCAGGAGAGAATCCTGGATTGGTATTCATTTCAAGCATATAAGGAATTCCATCCATTAGAATATATTCACTTCTTGAAAATCCGCTCATTCCTAATGAATTGTAAGCTCTTTTTGCTATTTCTTCCACTCTTTTTGTGGTTTCTGCATCAATTCTTGCTGGAGTAATTTCTTCTGAAGCTCCTTCATATTTTGCTTCATAATCAAAAAACTCATTGGTAGGTACAATTTCGGTAATTCCCAGTACTATGGTTTCTCCTTTAAAGTCTATAACTCCTACAGAGACCTCCATTCCGTTCAGGAAGCTCTCAATCAGAATTTCATCATCTTCTTTGAAAGCTATTTCTGTAGCGGCAATCAATTCTGATTTTTCTTTTACTTTTGAAATTCCCAAAGATGATCCGGACTGGTTCGGTTTCACAAAAACCGGAAGACTTAATTCTTCTATAATTTTATCAACATTAATAGTTTCTCCTTTTCTTAAGTATACACTTTTGGCTGAAGGAATTCCATATTTTGATAATACAGCAAGGGTGTCTTTTTTATTGAAGGTAAGAGCACTCTGATAAAAATCGCATCCCGTATATCGCTGTCCTATTGCATCCCAATATGCTTGTAGAATTCCATTTTCTCCTGGAGTTCCATGGATGGTATTGAAGCAGACATCAAATTTTAATTTTTCACCATTATCTAAAATTACAGAAAAATCTCCTTTATTGATGTCGTATTTTTTATCATTTTCTCCCAAAAAGTACCATTCATCTTTTAGAATGACTACTTTATATACATCATATAGATTTCTGTCTAAAGAATCATAAATCAACTGTCCGCTTTTTAAGGAAACAACATATTCATCAGAATAGCCTCCCATTACTACGGCAACGCTTTTTTTGTTCATAACCATATAGTATCAATTAAGGCAAATTTAATCATTTTATGCAATGCAATATGGGAAAACTGGAAATTTTAAAATCAAAAATGAATTGTTAAATAAAAAGCACATTCTAAAATTATTAGTTATATTTGCGGTTGTAATAAAAGTATTTTTAAATATGCTTAAATCACTTTTCAATTGGAAAGTTTTACTTAATTTAGTAATAGCCATCGGCATTTTCGTGGGTCTGGTATGGCTCACATTTCGTTGGTTGGAATATCATACAAACCATGGACAGGAAATTCCTGTTCCTAATGTTGTTAATAAATCAGTGCATGATGCTATTAAAATATTAGATGATACCGGTCTTGAATATGAAGTGGACAGTGCCAATTATGATCCAAAATACAGACCTTTTCAGGTTCTTCAGATTTATCCGGCACCGGGTTCCCGTGTAAAAGACGGAAGAACGGTACGTTTGAAAGTTAATCCAAGAACATGGGCTCAGATTGCTGTGCCTGATGTTATCAATAAATATTCCGGACTGGCCTTCCAGAGACTGGATCAGGTGGGTCTTAAAATAGGCGATACCATCTATGAACCAAGTATTCAGAAAGATGCTCTTCTAAGAATATTATATAAAGGTAATGCCGTTAATCCGGGAACACGTTTACCTAGATTCTCTATCATAGATGTCGTAGTAGGAACAGGTCCTATGAGAAATATTTCTATTCCTAATGTAGTGGGACTTTCTGTAAAAGAAGCAAGAGCGGTTATTACAAAAGGAATGTTTGAAGTAGGATTGGTAGAACATGAAGATGGCAGCAATGACGAATCTGATATCATTTACTATCAGGATCCTGCTGCAGGAGATGTACGTGACCAGGGGATGCAGATCGATTTATGGGCAAGTAAGCGAACTCCGGCTGAGCTGAGAGCTAAAGTGGAGCAGCTGAATTCTATTTATCGTATGAAGGTAGATACTTCTTTGCCACCGGTACGATATGAGGAAGTTCACAATGAACCAAGCTTTGATCCTCCGGTAGCTCCGGCACCGGTACCCAAAAGGGAAACACCAAAACCTGAGCCTGTAAAAACAGAAACTCCTAAAACTCAGACTACAGCTCCTAAATCCACTGTTTCCGGAACAGAGAAGCCTAAAACCTCCTCCAGTAGCCCGGCAACAGGAAGCACAGCTAAGCCTGCTGCTTCTACAGCTACAGGCCAACAACCTGCTCAAAAGCCAAAGGCTAAAAAAGTAGTCGTAGAATAATATCAAAATAGTATAAATAAATACAGGCTTCAACTGCAAAATGTTGAGGCCTTTTGTGTAAAAAATATAAAACAATGTCAGAAGATAACGAAGATTTTTTAGATGAAGAATTATTAGATTCCAACAGTATTGAAAACATCGATATTGATGAAGAAAATAAAGGATTGTACGAACATCTTAATCTCACTGTTGACAATGGACAGGAGCCATTAAGAATAGATAAATTCCTGTTAATACACCGACAGAATTCTTCAAGAAATAAAATTTCCCAAACCTGCAGGGCCGGGAATGTAGTGGTGAACGGAAATCCGGTAAAACAGAATTACCGGGTAAAACCTGGTGATCAGATCTCTGTTTTACTGACGCGTCCTCCAAGAGAAAATGTCATTATTCCACAGGATATTCCTATTAATATAGTATATGAGGATGATGATTTAGTGGTTGTAGATAAAGAACCGGGAATGGTTGTTCATCCGGGATTTGGAAATTGGGACGGTACGCTGGTGAATGCATTGGCCTTTCACTTTGAAAAGAACGGAGAGAAATCTGATCTGGACAGGGTAGGGCTCGTACACAGGATTGATAAGGACACTTCCGGACTATTGGTAATTGCAAAAAATGAATATGCATTAAGCTTTTTAGCCAAGCAGTTTTTCAACAGAACCACTAAAAGGCTTTACTGGGCTTTTGTATGGGGAAATCCACAGGAAGATGAGGGAACAATAAAAGGTCATATCGGAAGGCATCCTAAAAATAGAATGCAGATGTCTGTTTATGAAGATGGAAGCCATGGAAAACATGCTGTTACCCATTATAAAGTCCTGGAAAGGTTCAGGTATATGACTTGGGTAGAATGTAAACTTGAGACCGGAAGAACCCATCAGATCCGTGCTCATTTCAAACATATTGGCCATACTTTGTTTAATGATGAAAGATATGAGGGGCATACTCCTTTAAGAGGAGTGAACCTTCCTAAGTATAAGCAGTTTATAAAAAATGTTTTTGAAATTCTGCCCAGACATGCACTTCATGCGCATACCCTAGGATTTATACACCCAACAACAAAAAAGGAATTATATTTTGAGAGCCCAATGCCCAAAGATATGGTGGATGCCGTAAAAAAATGGAGAAATTATTTAGAAAACTAAAAATATATTGAGATTTTTTTTATATTTGTTGAATTGAAATCAAGATTTGTTATGAGAAAACTATATGCTATCGTATGTTTAGCTCTTTTGTCAAATGCATACAAAGCACAGGAAACACTACCCTACTATCAGCAATATCTTATGGATGGTGAGTTCCTATTCAACCCAGCTCAATACGGAAAAACAGACTACGTACAGCTCAACGCTAATTATCAACAACAATTTTCAAAATTCAACAACTCTCCGAATGTACAATCAATCGGGATTAATGCGAATATTTTTGATAGAGTAGGTGCGGGTATTTCTGTTTTTAGAGATAGCAATGGGCCTATTTCTGCCGGAGGTATTACAGCGGGTGCTTCCTATTTTATTCCACTAAGCAGCGAAGGAGATAGAAAGGATCAATTCTCTTTTGGTACAAGTGTTAACTTCTATAACATGAATTTTGATTATTCAAAAATTAATACTGAGGAAGCTAATGACCCATTATTGAGAGGAGAAGAGAGCAACCTTTTTATGGTGTATGCTAACTTTGGTTTGGCTGCTACGTACAGAGGACTTTTCGGGGGAGTTTCCGTTAATGATATTGCTTTAAGTAATGATCAGTCTATTGTAAACGGATATGAACCATCACCTATTAAATTCTTTTTAAATTTAGGATACAACTGGAATATTGCTGATAATATTTCAATTGCACCATCAGCATTGATCAACTTAAATACCAACTCAACAAGAATGATTGACTGGAATTTAATGGCAACATTCTCCAATGAGATTAATGCATTTTCTTTTGGGGTAAGCTACAGAACTGTTCAAAACAGATTCGACAGCCAGGATTTGAGTATTTCTCCTATTGTAAAAGTGAGATTTAACAAATTTATGATCGGTGCCACTTATAACCTGGGAATGTCTGATATTCAGAAATCTGGAGGGAATAGCTTTATGCTTGGCCTTGGTTATAACTTTGACAACTTTATTAATGTTAGAGGATTTAGATATTAATCAATTTAATTTAAATAAATTTGAGCTCTGAATTTTTTCAGAGCTTTTTTTATGATATATATTCACATCCCATTCTGCAAGCAAAAATGCAGCTATTGTAATTTTCACTTTTCAACATCCCTGAATTTTAAGGATGAAATGCTTCAGGCTATGAAAACTGAAATGATGCTTCGGAAAGATGAATTACAGAACAAAACCCTACAATCTTTATATTTTGGTGGGGGGACACCTTCCATTCTTTCGGTAGATGAGATCCATTCTTTAATTGATGAAGCTTTAAAATACTTCAGCTTTGATAAAGACATAGAAATTACTCTGGAAGCTAACCCGGATGATCTGGATCAACGGTTTGTAAAACAACTGGCAGGAACTCCCGTGAATCGTTTATCTATTGGAACACAGAGTTTTTTTGAAGAAGATCTGAAACTGATGAACCGTGCTCACAGTGCTTCTGAAGCAGAAAGTTCTATTAAAAGGGCTCAGGATTTTGGCTTTGAAAATCTGAGTATTGACTTAATCTATGGTTCACCTACTTCAAATCTTGAGATCTGGAAGGAAAACCTGAATAAAACCATTGAATTAGAAGTTCCTCATATCTCGTCTTATGCTTTAACTGTAGAACCTAAGACAGCATTGGAAAACTGGATTTCAAAAGGAAAAGTGACCAGCCCGAAAGAAGAAGAGCAAAACAGAGAATTCTACTATCTCTCGGATTTTCTTAAGGATAATGGATTTGAGCATTATGAAGTTTCCAATTTTGCAAAACCCGGATTTTATTCCAGACACAATTCAGCATATTGGAAATATAAGGAATATCTTGGAATAGGTCCATCAGCACATTCCTATAACGGATTTGATGTCAGAAGCTGGAATATTGCCAATAATCCACAGTATATTAAAAAACTGGCGGTTAAAAATCTTGCCAAAGAAGAAGAATTACTGTCTCAGGAAGATCAGTTTAATGAGATGATCATGATTGGCCTGCGAACCATTTGGGGAGTAGACCTTACAAGCTTAAAGAATAAATTCTCCGATAAGGTAATGGATCATTTTCAAACGGAGATAAAATCTAAAATAGAAGAAGGCATTTTAATCATTGAAAAAGATCACCTGAAAATTCCCGAAAAGCATTGGTTTATGGCAGATGGTATTGCTTCGGATTTATTTCTGGTATAATGTTTATTAGTGTATATTTGAAGCCAGACTTTAAATAAAAACTAAAAGGAAGTTGTGAATGATAAAGCCAATGAGAAGTTTTTTTCTTCCTATCAGGAGAAGACATTCACATATGATCTTATTATACACAATAATAAAAAGGAAGTGATCACTATCGATATAAAGGATCAGATCCCTTTGAGTAAAGATGAATCCATCAAAATTGAGCTTCTTCAAAGCGATAATGCAGATGTTGATAAAGAGAAAGGTTTCTTGAGTTGGAATGTTAAAATCTCTCCGTCGGAAACCAAGAAATTTAGAGTAAGCTATAAAGTAAGGTATCCGAAAGATTTTTCACTTAGTAATCTTAAGTAAGTATCGGATTATTCACTATTTTTGTATAAAATTTCAGTTCACAATTTGAAAACTAAAAAACAAGATTATTCGCATCTTTCACCCAGCCAGCCTATCGGTATTTTTGATAGTGGTGTGGGAGGGCTTACTGTAGCTAAAGAGATCAAAAGACTTCTTCCTCACGAGGATCTGATCTATTTTGGAGATACCAAACACCTTCCTTATGGAGAAAAATCTAAGGAAGCAATTATTGAATACTCTACAAAGATCACCAATTTTCTGATGGAACAGAATTGTAAGGCCATAGTTATTGCCTGTAATACTGCTACTGCAAATGCTTTGAATGAAGTAATGCAGTCTGTGGGAGGTAAAGTTCCGGTGATAGACGTTATTAATCCTGTTGCTGAAAAAGTAGCTTACGAAATCCATAACAATGTTGGAGTGATTGCCACTAAAGCTACCGTAAATTCAGGATTGTATAAAAAGAGCATCCGAAAACAGAATAAATGGATCAAGGTAGATGAATTGGCAACGCCATTACTGGTTCCTGCTATTGAAGAAGGATTTAAGAATCATCCGATTACCCATGCTATTATTTACAATTATCTTAGTAACAATAAGCTGAAAAATATTGAAACATTAATTTTGGGGTGTACGCATTATCCACTTTTAATTGATGAGATCAAACAGTATTATGGAAACAGGGTTCGTGTGATTGATTCTCCAAATATTGTGGCCAATCATCTTAAAATTATCCTGGATAAATACCATCTTTTGAATGATAATAATCCGAAACCGAATTATCACTTTTACCTTTCAGATCTTACTAAGAATTTTGAGAAAATTTCCAAAAAATTCTTTGGTAAAACCATTGATTTGGAATTGAAAGTATTGTAAGTACATCCTGTTTTATAATTAAAAATAGAGGAGTAATATTTTTGATGTTCTCTAAGAGAAAAAATAAAGAAACTGCCGGTAATATTCATTTACCGGCAGTTTGCATTCTAAAAATATACTAAATGGGTACTGAATTTTAACCTAAGTTCAGTGAATAAAGGATTATTGACTGGGAATAATCCCTATTGGGCTGAAAAATAAGAAAACCAAAATAGTAAGGATGGCAATAAAAATGCAGGCTGGTTTTAAATATTTCCAATTTTCCACATTGACGGCTCCTGTATCTTCAATAACAAAATTATTTTCTCGGGGATAATATCTGCTGGCAATAATAAGGGTAAGAATAGTCACCACAAAGGCCACTGCCAGGCGATGTAAAAAATGAATGCGAAATCCCATTGCCTCCATTCCGAATTTCGAGAATAAATAAAGTAATGTGCCGGTTATTAATCCTATTTTAGCTGCTCTTGCAGATACTTTAGGTAATAGTAATCCCGCAATAATAATGGCGAAAATAGGCATGTTGAAGATGGAACTAAATTCCTGAAGAATAATATAGAGGCCTTTACCTGCCATACTGATAAATGGAGCGATGACCATAGACGCTATGGCCATGACGGTTCCACATTTTTTACCAAATTTTACGATTTCGGTTTCTGTGGCTTTCTGATTAAAATACCCTTTATAAATATCGATTGAAAATAAGGTCGAAGCACTGTTTAATGCTCCATTAAAGGTACTGAGAATAGCCCCTACTACAATAGCTGCAAAAATACCGATAAGACCCACCGGCAGAACTGCTTTTACCAGCTCGGGATAGGCATAATCAGGATCGTTTAAGCTGTTTTTAAAATAATAATAAGCGATAATGCCGGGAACTACGACAACAAAAGGAATAAATATCTTGAAAAATGCAGTCAACAGCACTCCTTTTTGTCCTTCAGCAAGATTCTTGGCTGCAAATGCCCGTTGAATGATAGATTGATTCATTGTCCAGTAAAATACCTGGGGAATAAACATTCCTGTAAAAAGTACTGAAAACGGTACATCAGAAGTTGATTCTCCTATAGCATTAAAACGGTCGGGAACAGCTTCAAAAACAGTATGAACTCCATTTGAAAAACTGCCGTCTCCAATTTTGTAGAAAGCAAGTATCGGGATTAGTGAACCTCCGATAATAAGACCTATCCCATTGATGAGATCTGATATGGCAACTGCTTTTAACCCTCCTAAAATAGCATATAAAGATCCCAATATACCAATCCCGACAACCATTATGACCATTGCTGTGAATTTATCAATGTGTAGATTTTCTGAGACATTGAAAATACTTTCCATCGTAATAGCACCTGTGTACAGTACAATGGGAAGAAGGGTAGTGATGTACAGCAGCAGAAATAATCCGGAACAAATTACACGGGTTTGTTTATCATAACGGAGTTCTAAAAACTCTGTAATAGTGACCAGTCCCATCTTGAGGTATCTGGGAAGAAAATATACCGCCATAAGCACCAAAGCTAAAGCGGCCAGAGTTTCCCAGGCCATTACTTCCATTCCAAAGGCATAGGCACTTCCATTGAGTCCTACCAAATGTTCTGTTGACAGATTGGTGAGGAGCAGGGAAGCTGTTATTAAAATAGCATTCAGATCCCGCCCTCCTAAAAAGTAGCCGATTGAGGAGTGGGCCATTTTTGTCTTTCTTGTGAATCTCCAGGAAATAAAGGCGACTCCGGCAGTAAATATGAAGAATGTGATTAATGTTGTAAGCATAGAGTTAAGTTTTTTTGATGACCATTGTAAAACATTATTTTCGTTATAGAAAAATCAGTTTTTGTTGTTCTAACGACTGCGCACAGGCATCAGCTAATAAGGAAGCCTTAAGAGCATCCTCTGCGGTGGAAGGAAATTCTTTTTTCTCCTTTATAGAAGTAATAAATGCTTTTGCTTCTTCTATATATGAATCTTTATATCTCTCCAGGAAAAAGGGTTCGAGTACACTGCTTTCAATAGCATTTTCAAAATAAAAACGGGTATGGCTGATCTTTTTATTCTCCACAGAGATCATTCCCTGATCTCCCAATATTTCCAACCGTTGATCATATCCATAGGAAGCTTTTCGGCTGTTATCTATATTACAGATCACCCCATTTTTAAACTTAATGGTAATAAGGGTTGTATCTGTATCTTCCGTAAAATTGCGGGAACCTATGGCAATGATCTGTTCAGCCTCACTTTCACTGATAAAACGGGCCATGTCCAGATCATGGATACTCATGTCATTGTAAATTCCTCCGGATTGTCTGGAATATTCCGCCGATGGCGGGAAAGGATCCCTGCTGGTGATTTTAATGATGACCGGCTTTCCTATTTTTTTTAGAGTTGCTTTGGCATTGGCAAAATCAGGGTCAAATCGTCGGTTAAAACCTACCATAAGACGGTGATTGATATCCGGATAAGAATCTATGATGGTTTGGATTTTATCTTTATCTGCATCCAGTGGTTTTTCACAGAATACATATTTATTGTTCCCTAAAGCTTCCATAACCTGAGTGAAATGATGGCTGGTGGGGGAGCATATCCATACGGCATCAATATCCAACCGACGCAGAATATTATGATAATCAGTATAGAAATGAGGAATCTGATACTCTTCAGCTGTTTTTTTTACGTGATCCAAAGAAATATCTGATAGCGCAACAACCTCAACATTTTTTATAGTTTTTAATGCTGCAAAGTGTACCTGTCCGATTCTTCCAAGTCCTATAATACCTATTTTTAATTGGGTGTCCACTGTATGTATAGTTGAATTTGTGTTTTTTTAACTTTTCTGTACTCCAATTTTTTCGAACCCGAACCCTTTTATTTGATATGGAACCTGGAATTAGAAGGTTCTGGACCAGGTTTTAGGCCAGCGTTCGATGACTACTTTTGTCTGGGTATAAAATTCGATGCCGTGGCGTCCTTGTGCATGAAGATCACCAAAGAAAGACTCTTTCCATCCTGAAAAAGGAAACTGCGCGACCGGTGCTGCTACCCCTACATTGATGCCTATGTTTCCGGCCATTGCTTCACTCCGGAATTGACGTGCTGAAAGACCGTCCTGAGTGAAAATACAGGCCATATTGCCATAACGTCCACTATTGATAAACCGAATAGAGTCTTCCATAGATTTGAAATTAAGCAGGCTCATTACCGGACCGAATATTTCCGTAGAAATAATTTCTTTATCTAGCGGAATATTTTCCAGGATAGTAGGATACAGGAAATTTCCACGATCAAATCCGGAAACATTTTTTTGAGTACCATCTACCAGAAAATTAGCACCTTCGGCAATTCCTTTTTGAATAAGCCCCTGAATTCTTGTTTTACTTTCCTGAGAAATCACAGGTCCCATTTCTATTCCGTCTTCAAGACCGTATCCTACTTTTCTGGACTTGGCGGCTTCTACCAGAGCATCTTTGATTTTTTTATCATCACCAACGGTAATTACGAGGGATGCCGCAAGACAGCGTTGGCCTGCACAGCCATATACTGAATCCGTAATGATTTTTGTAGTCATATCGATATCTGCATCAGGCATAATAACAATAGGGTTTTTAGCTCCTCCCTGAGCCTGGACGCGTTTTCCGTATTTGGCTCCTTCCGAGTAAATATATTTGGCTATGGGAGTAGAACCTACAAAGCTGATAGCCTTTACATCCGGATGCCGAAGCAGGCTATCTACAGAATCTTTTCCACCATGTACCAGACTTAAAAGGCCTTTCGGAAGATCTAAGTTCTTGTGGATAAGATCAAATACATACTGCATGGTGGCAGGTACTTTTTCTGAAGGCTTCAAGATGAAAGAGTTTCCCGTAGCGATTGCATAGGGAAGAAACCAAAAAGGAATCATTCCCGGGAAATTAAAAGGAGTAATACAGGCACAGACTCCCAGGGGCTGTCTGATCATGAATTCATCAATCCCCGGAGCTATATTTTCAGAGAACTCAGACTGATTGAGGACATATGTGGCACAGGCTACTTCCACATTTTCAATAGCACGCTGTATTTCACCCAAAGATTCTGCATAGGTTTTCCCACATTCATTGGTAATGAGCTTTGCAATCTCTTCCTTGTGGTCTTCTAATAACATTTTCATTTTGAATAAAGGCTGTACTCGCTTCATTGCCGGGACATCCTTCCATTCCAGATAAGCTTTTTGGGCATGCTGTATCGCTTTTTCCACATCTTTTACGGTATCCGGGCCGGAAGGAACCTGTGCAATGACCTCCTGCGTTGCCGGATTATGTACGGAGGTATATTGAGTGGAGATACTGCTCTGCCACTCTCCGTTGATGTAATTTTCTAATGTTTTCATCATTTGTATTGATTAGGTTTTATGTATTGCTGTTGTTGTTTTTTATTGGATTCATATTGTTTTCGGGCCTCAATAACCTCAGGGAAAACCGATATTTCAGGGATGGGAACTTCCCACCACGAATAAGCGTAACCCTGGAGTTTCCTGTCCCGGATGGTTTCTACATAAATAACTGTTGTTTCTTTATTATTTTTGGCTTTGATCAGACTTTCCTGAAACTCAGCCATATTTTTAGGACGGAATACTGCAGCTCCCAGGCTTTCTGCATTTTTTGCCAGATCAGTTGTCAGAGGGGGCCCATCAAGTTGGCCTGTTTTTTCATTTCTATAATTAAAATAAGTTCCAAACCCTTCTTCTCCAACAGCATTGGAAAGCCCACCTATTGAGGCATAGCCATTGTTGTTGATTAATATTAAGGTGATCTTAAATCCTTCCTGTAATGTGGTAATCAGATCAGAAGGCATCATAAGATAGGTGGCATCCCCACACATCACATAAATCTCCCGGTCAGGATCCGCCATTTTAGCCCCAAGACCTCCCGGAATTTCATATCCCATGCATGAATTTCCATACTCCAGGTGAAAGCCTTTAGAATTTTTGGTTCTCCACAATTTATGCAGATCTCCAGGCAATGAGCCTGCAGCACAGAGAATTACATCTTTATCTTCTATGAAATCATTGAGGGCTCCCATATATTCTGCCTGTACAGGGCGATCAGGATTTTCGCATGCATAGGCTTTTGTTACAATTTCATCCCATTCTTTATGATAGCCGTGAACTTTTTCGACGTACTTTTCTTCTGTGTGATAATCTCCCAACGCTTTACGTAATGCTTTAAGCGTTTCCCTTGCATCTCCCTGTAAAGGAACCGCAGAATGTTTGAAAGCATCAATTTCTGCAATATTGATATTGATAAAAGTGACATTGGGATTTTTCCATGCTGATTTGGAGGCAGACATAAAATCTCCATACCGGGTCCCTATTCCAATGACTACATCTGCTTCTTCAGCAATTCTATTGGCTCCTTTGGTACCAGTTCCCCCCATTGCCCCAAGATTGAGGGGATGTTCATAATGAAGAGATCCTTTTCCTGCATAGGTTTCAGCAACAGGAATTCCAAACTGTTCTGCAAAAGTTTTTAATTCTTCTTCTGCTTCAGAATAGATAACTCCTCCTCCTGCAATAAGCATTGGTTTTTTTGAATTTTTTATAAGGCTTACGGCATATTCTAATAATTGAAGATCCGGTACCGGCCTTGGAATATACCAGATTCTTTTTTCAAAAAGCTGAACAGGGAAATCATAGGCTTCCGTTTGTACATCATGTGGAAGAGCCAGTGTGACAGCTCCTGTCTCAGCAGGTGAAGTAAGAACACGCATAGCTTCCAGTAAAGATGAGGTGAGTTGTTCCGGGCGTTGGATGCGGTCCCAATATTTTGAAATGGGCTTAAAACAATCATTCACAGAAATATCCTGGGTTTGGGCAGATTCTAATTGCTGTAATAAAGGAGTTGCAGAGCGGGTCGCAAAAAAGTCTCCGGGTAACAATAATACGGGTAATCTATTAATGGTAGCACCGGCGGCAGCTGTAATCATATTAAGTGCTCCTGGGCCTATGGAGGTCGTGCAGGCAAATGTCTGCAGTCTGTTTTTCATTTTTGCATAGGCGGCAGCGGTATGGACCATGGCCTGCTCATGACGGGTTTGGTAATAGGTGAAATCTGGATTTTGTTTCAGAGCCTCTCCTAAACCAGCTACATTTCCGTGCCCGAAAATTCCGAAACACCCTGCGAAAAATAGCTGTTCTCTACCATCCCTTTTGGTGTACTGATTTTTTAAAAATTCAATAGTAGCCTGTGCTACCGTTAATCTTTTTGTTTCCATAATTCAACGGTTGATAGGGTTAAAAGCCTCCTTTATCTGTAATGAACTGAATTATTTCCTCATAAGTAGGCGCGTAATTGCTACATCCCTGCCTGGTTACAATCCATGCGCCGCAAGCATTAGCAAGACGGGCAGATTGATACGTATCCCAATTTTGGAGGTACCCATAAATAAACCCCGATGCAAATGCATCTCCTGCACCCAATACATTGACAACTTCTACCGGAAATCCCGGGATATCTTCCGTCTTTCCGTCAGGATAATAAGCGGTCACCCCCTTGGATCCTGTTTTAACCAAAAGAAGCTTTATTCCGGAGGATAAGACCTGTTTGATCACCCCATTGATATCACCTTCGATAGTTGGGGAAGAAATAGCACTGTCTTTAATTGTTACCTGATCGGAATCTGTAAGCCCCATTGCCAAAAGTTCTTCTTCTGTACCCATAACAATATCACAAAGAGGAAGGTATTGACGAAGGGTAACTCCAAATGCCCGTACATCATGCCATAGATTGGCTCTGAAATCGATGTCTAAAAAAATGGTTGTTCCTTTTGTTTTGGCTTTTTCGGTAGCATAGATAGCTGAACTTCGGGTAGGCTCTACGGATAATGCCGTACCTGTCATCAGGAAAGATTTATATTGGTCGAAATCTATTGTATTCACCATATCTATTGTGAGATAGTTATCTGGCGCTTTATCCCGATAAAAAACCAGAGGAAATTTATCAGGAGGTACAATGCCACAAACGACAGCCGTACTGGTAGTATCCCTGATGATATTGACATGGGACACATCTACATTTTCCTGCTTTAAGGTATGGGTAATAAAACCTCCAACAGGATCATTTCCAACTCCTGTTACTATACTTGTCTTGAGGCCGAGTCTTTGTGCTCCTACGGATATATTTACCGGAGATCCTCCAATGGCAGTGGTAAGTTCTTTGATGTCATTAAACTCTGCACCAATATTTTTAGAGTACAGGTCTATGCTGGCTCTTCCGAATGTTAGTAGATCAAATTTCATTTTACTTTATATTAATCGTGTTACTGATTATTCATGGCAGGAGTTACTAAAGGAAGACGGTGGTCTTTTCCTTTCCATGAATCAAAAATCCATTCATAGTCACTGTCGGGAGTATTGGCAAGTGACTGATCGGATCCCGCCAGAAAATTTAAATAATAACAATGATAGCCATGTACTGCTGTTACCGGATGGTATCCCCTGGGCACCAATACTGCATCATCATGTCTTACCCGTAATATCTCGTTTAAAGGATCCTGATGATCTTTTGTATAAATTTGCTGGATAGCATAAGCTTCAGGCTTTTGAAATTTATAGAAATAGATCTCTTCCAGTTGGGCTTCCCGCAATTTTCCATTATGATCAATAATTCTTTCATCATGCTTATGTGGGGGGAAGGAGCTCCAATTTCCGGATGGAGTATATACCTCCCGGCATACAAGTCGGGAACATCCAAATCCCGGCGGAATTAAATCATTGAATTGCCTGGTGGCATTATCTCCGCCAAAAATTACGGTGGGAGTTTCTTCCGGAGTAATCAGCTGAGGTTCAAAATCATGATCAGCACTACACCAACAATAGGCAATGTCTAGCGCCTCAGAGGTTGGTATAAGGGTGAATTGAGTTTCTCTGGGCAGATAAAGGGTATGGGCTACTCCTTGAAATACATTCTTTCTTCCATTTTTTGTTTCCCAGTTTCCTTTATTGCTTTCCACTCTGTAATTGCCGGATAATAATACAATTACCATTTCATTTCCTCCCGTATCACAGGTCCATGTTTCAGATGGACCCATAAGACGAGCTTCAAAATTTAGCCAGTTCCAGCCTGCATTTTCGGCAGAGATGCTCTGGTAAATTTTCTGTTTTTTGGATTTTACTATAAGATTCATTTGTGTTTTATTAGGCGCGTTCTGGTCTAAGAGATTAGATCGGCAATGGTGACAGGTTTTTTCTCTTTAAATGATTTCGTTAATGCTGTAGCCACTAAAGTGGCATTCGTTGCGTTATGCATTGTTAGTTCAGGTTGTTTATTTTCCAATACATGATCTACAAAAGATTGAATCTGTGTTAGAAATGCATGTTGGAATCTGTCAAAGAAAGTTTCCATTCCTTCTCTTCGGATGCCATGTTTGTCTGATATCTGAAGCATATTTTTTACTGGAGGATCACCAATTTTTAAGTTTCCTTCTGTGGCGAAAATTTCTGTACAGGTATTATGCCCGAAAGAGGAAATTCTGGAGGCCAGCAATACAGCCATAGTTCCATTTTGAAGCTCACACATAGCAGCTGTATTGTCTGCATCTCCTGCGAGGCCAAATTCAGGGAATCTGTACGCTCCTCCTAAAGCCCAAACTTTTTCTATTCTGGAACCCAGATACCAATGGGCCAGATCTATGTCGTGAACATTATAATCATGGAAAATTCCTCCACCAGTGGTACAAAATTCAATTTGAAATGGTGCAAAAGTATCTTTATCTATTGTTTGGGAACGTAAAAGATAGGGAGTTCCTACCAGTCCTTCATTAATTTTGATCTTAGCTTCTGCATAGCTGGAATCAAACCTCCGGACAAATCCTAACATGGTAATCCGGTCGGGATGTCTGGCTGTTATTTTCTCAACACGGAGGCAATCTTCTATATTGAGTGCTAAAGGTTTCTCACAGAAAACATGATAACCGGCTTCGAGAGCTTTAATGATTGCATCAGCATGTTGATCTGTTGAGGTAACAATAACTACAGCATCCATATCTTTTTGCTGATCAAGCATTTGGTCGTAGGAGGTGTATAGGTTGGGAACGTTATAGGTCTCTTTTACATAATCCAGCTCTTCCTTTCTTATACTGCATGCTGCAATCAGATTGGCATTTGGAACCAGATAGGTAAGGTTTTTTGCATATTCTTTACCCAGCCTACCCAATCCTACAATTCCAATATTCAATTTTTTCATAAATGTATTTTTCTTTTTTTAAAATTTTAAAGTTTCTGTCATGAATTGGTAGCCTTTCTGGGCATATTCAAAAGGGTTGGCTTTAGCGGGATCCTGTTCTGCCTCTACTACGATCCATCCTTTATAATCATTTTGATGTATAATTTGAGCCAGCGTATGCATATCGAGGTTACCATTTCCAGGGACAGTATATATACCTAGTTTTACAGCCTGTAAAAAGCTGTTGTTATCTTTATATACCTGTTCCTGAATATTTTTTCTTACATCTTT
This sequence comes from Chryseobacterium sp. KMC2, assembly GCF_016756935.1. Taxonomy (NCBI): domain Bacteria; kingdom Pseudomonadati; phylum Bacteroidota; class Flavobacteriia; order Flavobacteriales; family Weeksellaceae; genus Chryseobacterium; species Chryseobacterium sp. KMC2. The sequence goes on along the minus strand of NZ_JAESIT010000020.1, from coordinate 29,096 downwards.
GAAATGGATATGGGCTGTCCGGCCAATGAATTTTTTTAATGCCTTAACCGGATCTTCATTGGCAAAAGCAAAATGGCCACAATCATAATTAAGTTTTACATATTCTTCTTTTGTTTCATTGAGCAGGCGGTCAGTTTCATCAATGGTCTGTATCATTGTTCCCATATGATGATGGTAGGAAAGGTGCATTCCAAAATCATTCAATGCTATTTTACCCAGTTCGTTCAGTCCATGGGTTAATTTTTTCCAATCTTCATCCGATGCTTTTTTCCGTTGTGTGATGGGGGTATTGTATTTCCCATGAATGGTATTCCCACATTCTGCGCCCCCCACTACTTTAGAATTGAAATATTTTAGAAAATGCAGCTGATTCATGAAATCCTGTTTTACCTGTTCATATGATTTAGCAGTCAGTTCATAACTAAACCATTGGTTGCAGATAGTAAGCCCTCTGATGTCGAGATATTTCTTTAAGATTACAGGATCTTTAGGGTATTTATTTCCAACTTCACAGCCTTTATAGCCGGCCAGGGCCATCTCACTGATGCATTGTTCGAAAGTAATATCTTTTCCCAGCTCAGGCATGTCATCATTAGTCCAGCCAATGGGAGCAATTCCTAATTGTATCATATGTGTTTTTTATATAGTTGTGTTTTATTAGTGTTGCCTAATATTTCAAACTTTTTAGCGATAAGAAGTTCGAGTTCCTGCATATATTGGATACCTGGTCTTAAAGGATCCAATTGATCGGGGTGATTTTGTAAATATTCTCTGAGAACTCTTATCCATAATATTCTAAGATCGGTAGCGATATTGAGTTTGCATATTCCGTAAGGGATGGCTTTTCTGATCTCTTCTTCCGTTATACCTTTTGCATCTTCTTTAATGTTTCCTCCCGCGGCATTTATTCGTTTTATTTCTTCGTAATCTATGGATGAAGCACCATGAAGCACAATAGGGAAGTTCGGAACTCTTTTCTGGATATCCTTCAGGAGATCGAAACGGAGCCCTTTGCCTCCGGAGAATTTATAAGCACCGTGGCTTGTTCCTACAGCAACAGCAAGACTGTCGCAGCCCGCCTCTTTTACAAAGTATTCCACGTCGGCAGGATTGGTATACAATGCGTTCTCTTCTTCTATATTAAGATGATCTTCCACACCACTCAGTACCCCAAGCTCTGCCTCAACAGAAATATTTTTAAGATGGGCTCTGTGGGATATTCTTTTTGTCCGTTCAATATTCTTTTCCAAAGGATCATGCGAGGCATCGATCATTACAGATGTATATTCTCCTGATTCAATAGCACTGTCAATATGCGGTTCATTACCGTGATCGAGATGCAGGGCGAAAAGAGCATCGGGATATATTTTAGCGGCAGCCTTTACGCAGTTGATCAGCATAAGAGGGTGCATGTATTCTCTGGCAACCGGAGTAGTCTGAATAATAAATGGAGCATTCATCTTTTGTGCTGTACTAAATAAAGCATGGATCTGCTCAGGCATCGAAATGTTGATCGCAGGAATACAAAACTTTCCGTAAGCTTCTTTAAAAAGGGTAACCGAGTTAGTTTTCATATAATTATTGAATTTATAAAAAATTAACTTGATTGTTTAATTTTTTATCATTGTGTTCGAACACGAATTTATATATTTATTTATAATTAGCAAAATATTTATTAAATATTTATTCTATTTTTAATTATTTGTAGATTTCATGGGAATTTGAGACGGGTAGAACAAAAGGAATGAAATGTTTTCTATATTTGTTGAAGACTTATTTACACTAAATCATATATTTTGACAATTAAGGAAATTGCCCGATTAGCGAATGTTTCCCCTGGAACAGTGGACCGTATACTGCATAACAGAGGGGGAGTGGCGGAAAGTACCCAAAAGAAAGTAATAGAAATAATAGAACAGGCAGGCGGATTCAAGCCTAATGTTATTGCCCGTAATTTGGCACTTAATAAAGTGTATCAGGTAGCGGTTTTAATGCCTTTGTTTAATGCGGCCAGTCCATTTTGGGAATATCCTAAAAAAGGAGTGCTTAAAGCGGTAGAAGAAGTTTCTAGCTATGGAATGAAAGTTTCCGTCTCCTATTTTGATGAATTTAATGTAGATTCTTACAATAAGGAATTAGATAAAATCCTGAAGAATAAAAATCTGGACGGGATTATCATAGCTCCACATTTTGCTAAAGAAACACAGGAAAGAAGTGCTGTATTGGATGCCCTTAATATTCCTTATCTGTTTTTGAATGTTCCCTTGAAAGGACTCAATAACATTTCTTTTGTAGGACAGGATTCTTTTGCAAGCGGGAGGCTTGCCGCCAAACTTTTCCACATCGCTCAAAATACGAATAAACCCCGGGTCTTAATAGTGGAGGTTTTGGAAGACTTTGAGAACTATTATGGATTGGATCAGCGGGTGAAAGGATTTATGAGCTTTTTCTCAGACCATACTTCTCATGTGGTCATTGAAAAATTAAGAGTTCCGAATAAAAATACTCAACTCTATTATAAATTGTTAGGGGAAAGCTTACATGCCCATGAAGATATTGGTGGAGTGTTCTTTCCCTCCAACTCCATAACCAAAGCAGGACGGTATTTTGAAACACACCAGATAAAGCTGGATCTGGTCGTTGGATATGATGTGACTGAGGAGAATAAAAAATATCTGAATCAGGATATTATTACTTTTCTTATTGGTCAGGAACCTTTTCAGCAAGGATATAAAAGTGTCAAACTTATGTTTGAACATCTTGTACATGGAGAAGAGCTGAATTCTTTTTATATGTCACCGGTACAAATTATAGCGAAAGAAAACCTGGAATATTATATGCATTGATCCATTCATATTCCAGGTTTTGTAAAGATATTTTTTATCCTTCTATAATTACTTTTTCAGCTTTCAGCCTTGTTTTCGGGTTGAATTTCGGTTGATTGGCATCTGTTTCTTCCCTTTGGCCAATGGCTACGGCGAACAGCGTTTCATACTTTTCATTTTTCAGAATATCATCATATTGTTCAGGTTCTATTCCTTCCATAGGAGTAGAGTCTATGCCCATTGCTGCACATGCAGATAGGAATATTCCTAATGATAAATATACCTGATGGGCTAGCCAGGATTTTACAGCTGCCTCACCTTTAGGTTTTACCCTGTTTCGGTAATAATTTACAGCTCCTTCCGGAAGATTCTCTTCAATTTGTCTTTCAAAATCTTGTGTATTTTTTAATACCTGGAAAATAATCAAATGACTGCAATCCAATACTTTTTCTTTATTGATGTAAGAGACTTCTGCCAATTGATTTTTAAGTTCAGAATTATTTGTAAAGATAAAATTCCATGGCTGGCTGTTGATAGAAGAAGGGCTAAGGTTCAGAATTTCCTGTAGCTCTTTCACTTGCTCTGCACTGATGCTTCCCTGTGGGTTATACTTTTTTACAGTATACCTTGTTTTCATTTTTTCTAAAAAACTCATAATTTTATACTATCATTTTTATAGTTACAAAATTAATTTAAGTTTATTAACTTTGCAATAACGGTAAAAAATGATAGTATAAAAAATGTACACAGTAGATAACAAATCATATCCTTGCTGCACCAGTGTAACGATGAGATTTATAGGAGGTAAGTGGAAAGCGGTAATCTTATATCATTTAATTGCAGGAGCCAAAAGATATAATGAAATAAGAAAGGAAATTCCCACCATTACGGAAAGAACGTTGAGCCTTCAGCTTAAACAGATGGAGGAAGATGGAATTATTGACAGAAAAGTGTTCACGGAAAAACCACCTTTAATGGTAGAATATACCTTAACTGATTTTGGGAAAACCCTGCTGCCTGTTTTGGAAGCAATTACAAACTGGGGGAAAAGTGCACCGGATATATCAAAAAAAATAATCAGGAATTAAATTTCCTGATTATCATTTTCTTTATTCGGCTCAAAAAAACTGAAACTTACATTTCCGTATTTTCTGGTATCTACCAGATTGGGATGCTCAAGCTTCATTCTGCTTTGATGCTCTACAATAAGAACTCCGTTTTCTTTTAAGTATTTATTATTTAATACTAAAGAAATCAGTTCATAATATTTTTTCTCCTCCATTTCGAATGGGGCATCTGAAAAAACAATTTCAAAAGATTTTTTATTTCTGAACTTTTTAAGCCAGTCGAAAACATCGTCTCTCTGTACGTTGATCTGAAGTGACATGTCCAATTCAGATGCTGTAGAATTAATGAAACCTGTGTGTTTAGGATTCATTTCTACGGAGGTTACATTCTTGCATCCTCTGGAAGCATATTCTAATGAAATGGAACCGATTCCCGCAAATAAATCAAGAACGGAAATGGACTGCATGTCATATTTGTTTTCCAGAATACTGAATAAAGCTTCCTTAGCAAAATCCGTAGTGGGTCTTACATCGAAGTTTTTTGGAGCGGCAATTTTTTTAGCTTTCCATTTTCCGGATATTATTCTGAACATATTTTTTTAGGGTTTATGTGGTAGATTATAAAAACAGGGTACATATTTCTGAGATTCCCTCTCTGTTTCCTGTAGCTGTAATCTAATTAAGTATAAAATTTTTGTTGGGAACATTGTCAAAAACTATTTTAAGATTTCTGACAAATTTTTGCAGCTCGGAAATGAATGTTTCATTTTCCGTGGTTTCTCCATAAGCGAAAAAGTTGGTATCATTGATTCCAAAACCTAATTTGCTTAACGTGAACATAATAAAGTAAAGGAAGTCAACCTCTGAATTGACATCCAGGTTGTTGTACAGGATTACTTTTTTTTGATCGATAGCAAAAAATTCACATTGATTATGGTAAAGATTGATGTGAATTTCTTTGTTATTTTTATTGTTGATAGAACTTAAAAACTTCTCTCCGGAAAAATTAAAATGCACCGGAACAGCCAGTTCTTTTATTTTTTTGTAATAATGTTTTGGAAAAGTATAGTAAAACTGGATATTGAATTTTTTGTTAATCGAAAGCATCAGCTCTTCTTTGTTCTTGTCTGCCGGAGCATTGAAGGCTATCAGGTCAAATCCTGCATCATGTTCTGAAAATCCTTCCGGCATCAGAGTAAAATGATTCAGTGCAGAAATGATCTGAATCTCATCAAAACGCTGTTTGATAAGAATATCATCAAGCTTTTCTTCAATAAGATTGGCTGGTGTTTCTTCTGTAACGAAATAAGATTTTTCCTCCAGAATGCTTTTATTCTTCACAATCTGGTAGATCAATCCGTCTTTGGTAAAAAGTAAATTAAGTACGTTCATATTTCAATTGCTGCAAATTTAGTGAAATTCTACCATTACCGCACCCGATTGGTGGTGAAGTATTTCCTTATTATAAAAATCAATATTCACCTGGCTTTCCAAAACATCCCGTACCATCCTCTGTAAAGTACCATCACCAATACCATGAACAATTTCAAGTCTTTTCAAATTGTTTTTTCTGCAGAAGGCCAACACTTCTGTCAATTTCTCCTTTTGAATAAACAGTCTTTCAAAACTGTCATAATCGCTGGGATTCTTTACTAAATTATGAAAATGAAGGTCCAGAACCAAATGATTTTTCTGATGTTTCTTAGAAATGATTTTTTTAGGTTCTGCTTTTCTTATGATTCTTATATTTTCATAAAGATCAGCATCTTTGGGAACCAGTTTTTCTTTTGGATATTGATGAGTAAAGCCGTATTCATCTTTAAAAACCACAATATTTCCTTTCGCGGAAGTTACCACTCCGCTTAAATCTTCATCTACCACAGAAACTTTATCGCCAATCTTCATAATTTTTTAAGACTTGTCTGGATCACTAATTTGTACAAAGGTAAAAAGTAAAATGTATTGAAGGCAAGCTCCTTTATTCTCAAGCCCTCAAACTCTTCACACTCTCGGTCCCAATTCAATAATCTCAAGGTCTTTTATTTCTTCCCCATCAACGACAAACCGCATCATGGTTCTCATCTTGTGCCATCCCTGTTTTCCACAAGCTCCGGGATTGAGGTGTAAAAGGCTGTTCTTTTCATCATACATAGCCTTTAAAATATGGGAATGTCCCGAGATAAACAGTTTTGGAGCCTTGTGGGTTATTTCATTCCTGGTTAATGGAGTATATTTTCCGGGATATCCTCCAATATGGATCATCAAAACTTCCAGTTTTTCACAAAGAAAACGGTTTACTTCAGGAAATTCAGAACGGATCTGAGCGTTGTCTATATTCCCGTAAACCCCTTTTAGCGGTTTTATTTTTTCCAGCTGTTCTATAACATCCATGCTTCCAAAGTCGCCACAATGCCAGACTTCATCTGCCTGGGATGCATATTCTAAGATTCGGTCATCAATATAAGAATGGGAGTCGGAGAGGAGAAGGATTTTTGTCATTATCTCAATGTTCTTTCGGTAATATTTTCGTCGTATTTTTCTTTAAAAATAGCAATACGCTCAGTATTAAGTTCGCCATCACGGTTAATAACCCTTTCTTTTAAGAGCCATCTTACTACTTTTTCCATTCCCTTTCTGGAGTTCATAAAGTTGGAGACTTTCCCCAGATCCGTAGACTCAACTTTTACTTTTGCCGTCAAAAAATTAAGGATAAAGAAATCATCTCTTACATTACTTGGCGTTTCATTATCCATGTATTTGTAAAGCAAAATTTCCTGATCATCTTTCATAGAGAAAAATGAATATTGTGCAAGACTGATTTTTTCGGCCTTCAGGATTTGTTTTCCATCCACCATTACTTTGTCATCCTTGATACTTACGTCCTGAGAAAAATATAAATTACAGCTTATCATCAGTAAGAATAAAGCTAATAATCTGTTTATTGCCATTTTTAATGCTTTTAGACTGCAAATATAAAGAAGCTTTGATGTTATTTACTAAATTTGGGAAAATTAAAAAAGCAATGAGGCATAAACTTTCTTTTTTTATTTTTCTTTTAACGGTGGGGATAGCTAATGCCCAGGTTGAAGAAAAAAAACTGGATGAATTAATCCAGAATACATTAAAGACCTTCGATGTTCCGGGAATGTCAGTAGGTATTGTAAAAGATGGAAAAGTAACCTATTCAAAAGGTTTCGGACTACGTTCTCTTACCACAAAACAACCTATGGATGATAATACTCTGGTGGGTATAGCTTCCAACTCCAAAGGGTTTACCTGCGTAGCATTGGCTATTTTGGCAGATGAAGGAAAGCTGAACTGGGATGATAAAGTTTCTCAATATATCCCTGAATTCCAAATGTACGATCCATACGTTTCTCAAAATATAACCATAAAGGATCTGATTACTCACAGAGCCGGGCTAGGGCTGGGACAGGGAGATCTGATGTTCTTTCCGGAAGGAGGAAACCTGACGGTTAACGATATTGTTCACAATGTAAGATATCTGAAGCCTGAAAATGCTTTCAGAACGAAATTAGATTACAATAATATCATGTTCATTGTAGCTGGAGAAGTTATCCACAGAATTTCCGGATTAAGCTGGGCCGAATTTATTGAGCAGAGAATTATGAAGCCGGTAGGGATGACATCGAGTTTTGGAAGCTACAACAGAGCGAAAGCTAGCCCCAATAAAATTGATGCACATGCCCCTGTAGATGGGAAAGCAATTGCTGTTCCCCACGATTGGAATGAAACCGGTAATGCGGCAGGAGGAATCATGAGTAATATCAAAGATATGACCATGTGGGCAGAATGTCTATTGAATAATTTTACAACGAAAGACGGTAAAAAATTAGTCTCTGATAAGAATGTTCAGCAGCTTTGGAGTTTACAGATTCCAGATAGAGTGGCCGCAAAAAATCCATATGATACCAGTTTTTACGGATATGGGTTAGGATGGTTTTTAAGTGATGTTAAAGGTCATAAGCAGGTTCAGCATACCGGTGGACTTATAGGTACGGTGACACAATTTACCCTGATTCCTGATTTGAAACTTGGAATTGTGGTATTAACCAATCAGCAATCCGGAGCTGCTTTCAATACAATTACCAATACGGTGAAAGATTCCTATCTGGGAGTAGCAGACAGAAACTGGCTGAAAACTTATGGTGAGAGAATGTCTAAAATAAATGCAGAATATGATAAGCAAAAGAAAGAAGCTTATGTAAAATCTGAGACTTTTAAAAAAGATAAAGGACTTCAGCCAAAAGCAGAACAGTTTACCGGAACTTATCATGACATCTGGTTTGGGGATGTAGAGATTGCCCAACAAGGAAATACCTACAGAATATTGTGTAAAAATTCTCCAAGATTGAAAGGTGAGCTGCTTTCCTATTCCAACAATTCTTTCATTGTAAAATGGGATGACAGAAGCTATGATGCAGATGCTTTTATTGTTTTCAGCTATGATGAGAATGGAAAAGCACAATCCGCGAAACTGAAAGCCATTTCCGATGTTACAGATTTCAGTTTTGATTTTGATGATCTTGATCTGAAAAGGAAATAAACAGTCTTTTCAATTTAAAATAAAAAACCCATATTTATTTATATCTTTATTGTAAATAAATATGGGTTTACTCTTTTGTAAATGAAAGTGTTAAATGTTTTTAGGGTAAATGGATATTATAGCTGATATTGCCATGAAAAATAGAACTTTTATTCTCCTGTTTTTTACATTTCTTTTAGTTTCCTTCGGTTGGATAAATACTGTATCAGCACAAGATAAGATTCCTGTTCTAAAAGCGACCCATGAGAATGCTGTGATTTATGATGGTGAAAATGTAAAGCTAAACTGGAAACTGGATCCGAAAGTACGTCCGGATATTTATTATGTAAATCTACCATATAAAAAAAGTAAGGTAAAGTTGGTTACCGACCAGGAGGCAATAAGTTTCAAGACCCAATATGGAAAAAGTCATGATCTGATTGTTTTACTCAACGGTAAAGACAGTTGCTTTGTTCGTATTCTGGCTAAAGAAGATCCTTCCTTTATTGTATTGACACAAAATAAAAATAAGCCTTATCCTTTGGAAATTCCGTTTACAATGACCGGGTCCCGGATTTACTTTAAAGGGCTTTTGAATCAGAAAGAAGAAGTGAATATACAATTTGATCTTGGGGCGGGTACTTCCTGTGTCAACAAGCAGTCCTCCGAAAAATTAAAACTGTTGTTTTCAGGAAAATCAATGGTCAGCAATACACAGGGGATCAATGAAGCACGTACAAGTTCTGAAAATAGAATACAGATAGGTGATGCTGTCTGGAACGCTGTCCCTTTAACAGAAGTAGGTAATATGAAACCCGATGAAGATCTTATTGTGGGAAACAGTTTTTTTAGGGATAAAATTATAGAGATCAATTATGACAGAAAGGTCTTTTTAGTTTATAATGAGCTGCCGAAAAAGGCAAAGGATTTCACAAAGCAGGCTGTATTTTATGAACAGCACCGTCCAAAATTTAAAGCAGAAATAACCCAGAATAATAGAAAATATTCTTTCTGGTTTCTTTTCGATACCGGACGTGAGGGGACCATGCTTATTGGAGATGATTTTACAAGAGAGGGGGAAAACTGGGAAAATCTGAAAGAGCTGCAGATGCTGAATGAAAGAAAACTTATCCGATTGGATGCTTTTATAGGAGGGAGAGCGTTTAAGGATATTGTCACCAATGCAGCGGACCCTTTAAAACCAACTGGAAGACCCACTTTATTTGGAAATCAGATTCTCAGTCAGTTTAATGTGATATTGGATAATAAGGAAGGAATGCTTTATTTACAACCCAATGGGCGAAGTCATGAACCTTATTCAGATTATAACAGATACTTGAAAGAAGTAGGTCATAAATAATAAGAAATGTAGATTTATTGGAGTACATTTATGTCCTGCTCAGCTCTTGAAAGCTCTGAATTAAGGTGCTGTTTTGCAAAAAAGTTTTTTAAGGCAAGTAAGCGTTTTTTATAATCGTAATGAATGCTTGAATTCAGTTTTCGCTGACAAAGTGAACAGGCTCTGGCAAGGTGATAATCTGTTTCAGGGAGTGCATTGCTTCCGTTCATTACACAGTTGGCATTCAGGCAGTGGCTGATACTGAACATATGTCCAATCTCGTGTGAACCCACTTAAAAGGCTCTTATTGAAATTGGAGTCTGTTAAATGACCACCTGCAAACCTGTACATAGATGTTACTCCCACACCATCTTCATAAGAAGTCTACCCGAAAACATAATTACAGTCCACTTTTGGGAAAAGATCTTTCTCTGTAATCCCCATGAATACTACAGCATCTTTAGGTTTTCTTTTGATCAGAATACTGTCCAGAATATAGCCGGCCAACATCTGCTCTTGTCCTTGTTTTGAAATTCTTTTGCCTTTTTCAGGAAAAATAGTATTTGGTAAGGCTGGTAATATTTTTGTTTCCAGCTGGAAATATATTCTGAGATATTCTTTTGTGAGTTCGATTTCCTTTTTCTGAAGTTCACTAAATTCTCCAATAGGCTGAAGATAAATAGTATTTTTTCCTGGTTTCGGTTTTATTTTTTTGATTTTTGAAAATCTTCAAATTGCTGGATTTTTTCCTGATGATTATTTCTCCAGCTTCCTGATTGGGGCTCAGAAAGTTTTATATCATTGGCAGCAATAGCTTCAAAATACGTTTTCTCCCTTTTTTGGCAAGAAAAAAAGAAGGTACATAATACTGAATAAAGAATTATTGAAAAGAAGCTATATTTTTCCCGGTTCATAAAAGAAAAGAAGTTTCTTTTTGGCTCCGTCAAATTCAGACCATGAAGTACAGTCTACTTCAAACCCTGCGACACCACAGGTCGGAAAATGAAAAATATCTTCAGAAATAGAATTGGCGAAATTTGAAATTCCGTTATTGTGGGAGAAAAAGGCAACTGAGGAAAGGTTGTCGTCCAGATCATAAATTACAGACTCAAAATTTCTTTCTGAAGGATTATAGAGTTTTTCATCAGTAGAAAAATTAAGCTGATATGTTTGGTTAAAAATTTTGCAGGTATTCAACGCACGGACTGCCGGGCTTGAAATAAAATGATCAATAGAGATCTGATGATTTTTCAGGAACCTGGACATGTTCATAGCGTCTTCTAAACCTTTGTCTGCTAAAGGTCTGTCAAAATCCTCCGTTTCTTCCGGCCAGTCGCTTTTTGCATGTCGTACGAGGATGAGTTTCTTCATATATTTGTTTTTTGGAGGATTAAAATTATAAAAAAAATAATGGAATAAAACATGATTTATATAAAAAAACTGCGTTATGAATAAAATCATTAAATTTTACTAAATTTGCAAAATTATGGGACAAATCCTTGCGATAGACTATGGAAAGGCGCGTTGTGGCATTGCTGCAACAGATGATATGCAGATTATAGCCAGTGGACTGGATACTGTAGAGACCCGTTTTCTCATGGAATTTTTGAAAAAATATTTCAGCGAAAATAAGGTGGATGAAGTAGTAGTTGGGCTTCCCATAGATTTGAAAGGGAATATTTCAGAAGTGGAAACGGATATTTTAAAATTCATTGAAGAATTTAAGAAAGAATTTTCGGATATTGCAGTCCATCGTTTTGATGAAAGATTTACTTCCAAAATGGCCTCATTTTTTATTTCCCAAAGTGGGAAAAGCAAAAAAAAGAGACAGGAAAAAGGATTAATAGATAAAGTAAGTGCAACAATCATATTGCAGAATTTTTTAGAACAAAGATTAAGATGATTTTACCGATAAGAGCTTTTGGGGATCCTGTTTTGAGAAAAGTAGGAAAAGATATAGATAAAGATTATCCCGAATTACAGGAATTACTGGATAATATGTTCGAAACGATGTACAGTGCAAATGGCATTGGTCTTGCTGCACCTCAAATCGGATTGGATATCCGTCTGTTTATAATAGATGTGACGCCCCTTGCGGATGATGAGGATTATGAAGATATTAAAGATGAGTTGGCAGAGTTCAAGAAAGTGTTCATCAACGCCAGAATTCTTGAAGAATCAGGGGAAGAATGGAAATTTAATGAAGGTTGTCTGTCTATTCCGGATGTAAGAGAAGATGTGAAAAGAAAAGGAACCATCGTCATTGAATATTATGACGAAAATTTTGTAAAACATACAGAAACTTTTTCCGATATTAGAGCCCGCGTAATTCAACATGAATACGATCATATTGAAGGGGTTTTATTTACCGATCATCTGAGTGCACTGAAGAAGAAGCTCGTAAAGGGAAAACTGACAAAGATCTCTCAAGGTGAGGTAAGCATTGGTTACAAAATGAGATTTCCAAAATAATTTAAACAAGGATTAAAACGAATAATAAAAGGCAAAAAGCTGAAAGCTGATTGCAGAATTTACAAAAAATAAAATTATGCTGTTAGAAAAAATAATTTCAATTTCTGGAAAACCAGGACTTTTCAAATTAGTTTCTCAATTAAGAAACGGATTCATTATTGAAGATGTTACAAACAAGAAAAAAGTAAGCATTGGTAACTCTAGCCAGGTAAGCTTATTGGATAATATTGCAATGTTTACATTTGATAAAGAAGTTCCTTTGTTCGAGGTTTTTGAAAATGTTGCTAAAAACAATGATTATAAAGAAACTATTTCTCACAAATCTTCTGATGCTGAATTGAAGGAATTTATGTTGTCTTCTCTTCCTAATTATGATACAGAAAGAGTATACGCATCTGACATCAAGAAATTGGCTCAGTGGTACAATATTCTTCACAAAGCGGGGTATATCACTCCTGAAAGCTTTGTAAAAGCAGAGCCTGAAACTTTGGAAGGTGAGCCTGCAGAAGAAGTGAGCATTGAAAAGGAAACTAAAAAAGCTGCTCCTAAAGCAGAAAAGCCTGCTGCTCCAAAAGTGAAAGCTACTTCAGCTGCAAAATCAGCTCCGAAAAGTACACACACTAAAAAAGGATAATCCAATCACCGGATTTTACAATACAACCTTGTTGAGAATTTTCTTGACAAGGTTTTTTCTTTTGTGGAGGAGAATCAAGATGCCAGACTTCAGATATTGTATGTTTTGGATACAACTTTAAGCCAGGAGAGAATTCTGCTTAGCAAGTGAATAGTTGCTATCTCTAAAAATTAACAAGTGTAGCGGATTGACCATTCACAATTCCTCTGCTTCATACTTTCAACCCTTAACTTTCAACTCCAAGGCTTGCACTAAAGTCAAAATAACCCTTACATTTGTATAAGTTTGAATTTCCCATTACTTATGAATACAAAACAGGAAAAGCTGGAAGCTTTCGGAAGACTACTGGATATTATGGATGATCTGCGTGAAAAGTGCCCGTGGGATCAAAAACAGACCCTACAGTCGCTTCGTCATCTGACTCTTGAAGAGACTTACGAACTTTCAGATGCAATACTTCAGGAAGATTTACAGGAAATAAAGAAAGAATTGGGAGATGTATTGCTTCATCTTGTTTTCTATTCTAAAATAGGATCTGAGAAGGGAAGTTTTGATGTTGCAGATGTGATCAATTCTCTTAATGAAAAATTGATTTTCCGTCATCCTCATATTTATGGGGATACTGAAGTAAAAGATGAAGAAGAGGTAAAACAGAACTGGGAGAAATTAAAATTAAAGGAAGGTAATACATCTATCCTTGGAGGAGTTCCGAAAAGTCTTCCAAGTATGGTAAAAGCCTACAGAATCCAGGATAAGGTAAAAGGGATTGGTTTTGAATTTCATGATGCGGAAGATGCGTGGGCAAAGGTAGATGAAGAAATTCAGGAGTTTCATGAGGAAACAGATCCTGATAAAAAAGAACAGGAACTGGGAGATGTGTTTTTCTCATTGATCAACTATGCAAGGATTTCAGGCATTAATCCTGATTCTGCACTGGAAAGAACAAATCTGAAATTTATTTCAAGATTTCAAAAAATGGAAGTACTGGCTAATGAGCAGGATTTAAAACTTGTCGATATGTCCCTTGAAGAAATGGATGTTCTTTGGGAAAAAGCAAAGCTTCTTTCATAAAGTCGTATTTGGAACAATTAATGCTTCTTATTTTTATTACAATTTTAAAAAAATACAACATGTTGAGATTTCTTATTTTACCTATTTCACTTTTACTGAGCTGCAATCCTAAGGCGCAGAATCAACCCACTAATGATGATAAATTGAAAGTACAGTATACCTTACCTAAAAAGTTAAAGGAAGTTTCCGGGATTACTTTGTCTCAGGATAAAAAAACTGCCTGGGTCATAGAAGACAGCGGAAATAAAAATGCTGTATACGGACTTAATGATAAAGGAGAATTGATGGCCCGTATTCCGGTTGAAAATGCTGAAAATACAGATTGGGAAGATATTATCTCAGATGCACAGGGAAATATATATATCGGAGATTTCGGTAACAATGATAATAGCAGGCAGGATCTTGCTATTTTGAAAACCGATCTGAAAGATATCACTCAGACAACCACCAAAGTGATTCAGACGACAAAATTTCATTATGAGGGACAGACAGAATTTCCTCCCAAAAAATCAAATTTATTATATGACTGCGAGGCTTTTGTAGAAATGGATGGTAATTTCTATCTTTTTACTAAAAATAGAAGCAAGGGTTTTGATGGAACCTTCCTTGTTTTTAAAGTTCCTAATAAAGAAGGGGACTTTGAAGCGAAATTAATCGGAAGATTAAAACTTGATGGAGGTTATAATGATGCTGCTATTACTTCTGCAACAATTAACAGTACCAAAGATAAAATTGTACTGCTGACTCATAAAAATATTCATGTTCTTACCGGGTTTACAGCAGAGGATTTCAGTCCTGCCAAAGTTCAGAAAATACCATTAGATCACAATTCGCAAAAAGAAGCCATTGTTTTCCTTAATGACAAAACACTAATAATTGCTGATGAAAGGGCTAAGACCGAAGGAGGAAATGTATACCAGCTTGCTTTTTAAATGCATTAATATTTTATAAATAGAAAACCACAGAAAATATCTGTGGTTTTTTTGTTGATTTATTTAAGGTTTCTTTTTTAGAATTCTTGTAGGTTTTTGAATTTCATTATACAAAGCTTCCAATTCTTTAGGCGGATGACCTGAGTCAAAAGTTGCAGAGGTATATGTTGTCCCGCCCGAAGTAATAATAATGGTAGTAGCCAAAGCGCTATCAGAATATCTTCCTGTTGTGGGGGATTGGAGTTTGGATATAGAAGATAAATCAAGTGCTTCTGCCTGTTTGGAAATGCTTTCCCATTCAGAAGGAGAGATAGAAGAATTGGTTGGGTCTGCATTATTGGAGGTGTAGACTTTAGAGGTAGCTGTGAAAGTCACACTATCATTAACTCCTCTTGTTTGTTCGATTAATTGTACTTTTTCAATTTTCCCTTGTTTTGTATTTATGGTTAAATTTTTTCCGTTGTTTTCACTTTTATTTTGATTAATACAACTTATAATTGAAAATATGAATATAAAATTAATTAATATAAAATGTTTTTTCATTGAATTATTTTTATGTAATTGGTGTTTTTTGTTGTGTGTTTTTGTTTAGCTTATGCCTTTGTTTATGTATATCCTAAATTATAAAAAGAATATGAGAAAAGCTGCTATTTCAATTTTTTTATGCTATAAAAATTTCTGAAAGTATTAAATTCATCAAGAAATAGTACAAACATATTTATAAATAAAAAAACTCAGGGCAACCTGAGTTTTTTTTATTTCGTTATTTATTCATTTAAAATTTCATTCCAATACCTGCTGAAATCCTTCCGCCATCTGAACCGTAAAAATAGTTTAACCTTGCAGAGATCATTTCGGCAAGACTTAGCCAAACGCCTGCCCCTGCAGATTGGTGCCATTTTCTTGAATATTCACCATCATTCCATACACGTCCGATATCGTAGCCTACCAAAATTCCCAGATTAGCAGGGATAATATTATTTCTGATTCTTCCAAAATCCCATCGGATCTCTGAATTATTGATAAAGTATGATCTACCGGAGAATCTTTCATTTCTGAATGCTCTCATTCCATTGTTTCCACCAATAGTTGCAGCCTGATAAAACTCAAAACTATCATTATTAATCCACATGGCATGACTGGAATTGGCAAAAACAAAATTTCCTTTTTTATCAATTCTGTGGTCAATGGCCAGCTTACCTTTCAGGGTGAGGAAATTTCGGTTAAAATTTGATAAGATTGCTTTCCAGTCGGCATTAAGCATGAATTCCATTCCAAGGGTAGGGAAGGCTATATTATCTGAATTTTTATAGCTGAATGTATAATTGGCCCCTACAAACTGCTGGCTACTGAAGACTTCAGGTCTTACATCGGGAGATTGGTTGATGAATCTTCCTTCCTTTACCTGTACTTTATTGTCTTCAAAGGTAAGCTGAATCTGATGATTAAGATTCATCCAGCTTTTCTTGGAGATTGAAGGAGCTACATTGAATTTGGAAATTCTGGCTCTATTGTATTCTCTTTCTGTATTTTCTTTGTCATATGGGCTTTCATTGGATAAGCCAAAGAAGTTCTGAGAAAACCTTGGTGTGGTATAGGCAGCATCTATATTGAAATCCCATCCTGAAATTGCCTGTTTGAAAATCCCTTTATAGGTAAGACTAAACCCAGCCGTAGCAGTATAGAAGTTGGCTTTTAAACTGTGTTTTTGGGTGTAGGGATCGCGAATAAAGTTATTCACGGTATAATTAGCTAAAACACCAACAATTACCCCGTCATCAGGGTTATAGTCAAAGTTAGGATACCCGGCAAATGAATTGTATTTCGGGTGTTTATAATTGTAGCTGTTGAGGTCATAATCATCAGAAATATTCTTGGTGGCATTGCCGGCATTGTAAGTATTCTTCTGTGATTTAAAATCATAGATTTTCACTTTTCTTCCGTCTGCCACATTATATACATCGTGGTTATATCCACCAATCAATCTGATATTCATCTTAGGATTTCCGGTTCCTGTTACTTCATAAATGTCGTCATCTTCCAGCCCATAAATCCATAGTTCTTTTGTTTTTGAATCATCATACGTTTTTTCAAAAACCAATTCATTTTTATCTTTGTTTTTACCTAATTTATACTGTTGTACAAGTACAGACTTCCCATTCTTTGTAATGACGAATTTATCAGGATTTATGGTTCCTGCCAGTGGAACTTTTTTCTGAAGTACATCATAATAGTCAAAAGCGTAATTCTGTAATTTGGTTTTTCTTATTTTCAGTTTTTTCTGAATATCGGCAATGGTTTCGTCCTGTACTTCTTTGGGAAGATTTTTGAACGCTTCATCAATATCGGAATCGGTAAGATGTTCCTGGATGTATTTTGCCTGTGCTACCCATTCTTCCTGTGTAGATCCTTTTAGAAATACCAAATCCATTGGATAAGGCTCCATACTTAGCCATTTTACACTACTGATATCATCTGTGAATGTTTTCATATGGCGGATGGCCGGAACATTCATAATAAGTTTGAATGCAGCTCCATCATATTTACTGAAAGCCTGATCCCTGTCTTTAGGGATTGGTTTATAAATCACTTTATCACCTTTCTCATATTCAGCCCATTTCCATTGATCAGAATGGCGGTCCCAATCCCCGATTAGCATATCAAAGATCCGGGCTCTCATATAGGATTCTTTATCAACAGAATATTTATAGTTTTTGATAAGGTTTTTCAGTACATCATCAGTTGATACAATATCTTTTGCGTTATCCAGTGAGGCTAAGGTTTTGGGATCTGAAGAAAAACGTTCCTCAATCATGTACAGTTCATCTCCATAGTTTTGGTTGTATCTTCCTAAAGCCTGTTGCTTAGGAATATAATACAATTTTGGATTGCTGTGGAAAATCCCCAGCTTATCCGCCATATTTCCAACTGAAAAAGGAGTGAAAGGGTGATTGGTGGTATAAAAGTCTAGTAAGAACTTTTCAGGAAAAGTATCGGTAAGTTCCTCTCCAAATGTACTTTTGGTAAAAGCCATATTGTTGAGAAAGCGGATAGCGCTTTTTTTCACACCCCGCATTACAAATTCCTGTCCGTCTGAAGATTGTAATCTTAAACTGTTTGATTGATTTCCTCCTCCTTCTCTGAAAGGGATAAAACCACCATTAAGTTCCGAAAGATTGGCTGTAGGAGCTTCAACAGGGATTCCATAATATCTTCTGTAGTGATCTCCCCAAAGCCACCTGTAGAATTTTCTTTTTTGGGTTAGCTGGAGTGGATAGATAGTGGAAGATATTGTTGACGGAAAAGAATTTGGAAAGTTATTCACAAACACATCCGGTTTTGAAATGACTGAGATCTGAGTCAGCTTCTGAAGCTGTGTATCTTTTGTTGAAAAGAATTCAACATCGGTACTTTGGTCATTTCTGATATTTAAAACGGCAAAACCATTTCCTCCATAAGAAAAATCTGTTTTTTCAACAATGGTAGACGGATCAATTTTGGAACCTGCACCACTGATGATCTGTCTTAGATTTCCATCTTCATGATATTGAAGATTGTGATCATGTCCGGAAACAAAGATGATATTTTCTTTATCCTGAACAATACTTTTCAACCGGTTGGCAAGATCTGCATAATGCTGGTTATTGATATCCTGAAGGCTTGCTCCCGATGAACTTCTCAATATATTGATGGCGCTGGCCACAATGGGAACAGGGATTTTACTTTTAAGAGGGTAGAGATGAGATTTTGCAGAGCTGAATCCTGCATGAGTTCCACTGCTGATAATGGGATGGTGCAGGGCCACAATAATTCTTTTGCCCTGATTTTTGATGACCAGGTCTTTAAACTCTGTGAAAAAATCTTCACGGGTTTTTATATTGCAGTTTTTATTAATTCCCGGGTAGTTATCCCAGTTGGCAATAACCCATTCCGTATCAATAGCAATTAATTTAATATCCTTGGATACGTTGATATCATCAATAGGGCAGCCACTTTTAGGTAAAAAGGGCTTTTTATCATTGAAATAACTCTTTACAAAAGCTTCCTGGGCTTTTAATCCATCCATACCGCTGTACCAGTCGTGGTTTCCCGGAATCACCAATGTTTTTCCTTTGAAGTTTTTTGTGATAGAAAGCTGATTGTCGAGTTTTTGTTTGGCAAGATTATAGTCTTTATCAGTTTCTTTAGGCATTCCATTAGGGTAAATATTATCACCCAAAAAGATCAGCATAGAGTTGCTGTTTGCCGAATCCAGCTTGCCTTTCAGTAAGTTCAATGTTTTCTGTGCCTGAACTTCATCTGCGTTTCCGGCGTCACCAATCAGGAAAAGCTTAAAATCGTTTTCAGATTTTATATCAGAATCTTTTACTTCAAATAAGTTTTTGCCTTTTTGTACGTTATAGGTTGCACAGGAGTAAAGGGCTCCTGCGGATAATACTGTCCTTAGAACAATAGAAGTATTTTTTAGATGAGTTTTAAAGGATAAATTCATAAATTTACAATAACAAAAATTCAGGAATGAGCATTCTACACAAAGCTAAAAATTATGTTGAAATCTTATTCAAAGATAAGTTATCTTCGGTATATTTTTATCATAATTTTATTCATACTGCCTACACCGTAAACAAGGCAGAAGAAATCATGAAAAACACTCCTGTTTCCGAAGCGGATCAGGAGAAGGTACTTGTGGCACTTTGGTTCCATGATACCGGCTACATAGAATGTGCGATGAATCATGAAGAGAGGGGGGTAGAGATTATGAAGGATTTTTTACATCAGGAAAATTACCCTGAAGACTATATCGGAGATGTTGAAAAGCTGATCCTGGCAACAAAAATTACTTATGAACCTCAGAATCTACTTGAAAAAATAGTGAAGGATGCTGATTTCAGTCATTTTGCCGGTCATGATTACAATGATATTTCTGATGCCTTGAGAAAGGAATGGGAACTTACCAATGTAAAATGTTTTTCTAACGACGAATGGAACGCCGGAAATCTGGATATGCTGAAAAACAGACATACTTTTTATACAGATTATGCGAAAGAAAACTGGGAACCTTTAAAAAATAAGAATATCAAAAAGATTGAAAAAAAGCTGGAAAAAGAAGCTGAGAAGAAAGAAGATAAAAAAGATAATTCTGAAGGGAAAAAAGAAAAGGAAAAATCTGACAGAAGCGTAGATACGTTATTCAGGGTAACCCTTAATAATCATACGAGATTGAGTGATATTGCCGACAGTAAAGCAAATATTCTGCTGTCTGTAAATGCCGTGATTATTTCCGTATGTCTTTCCGTATTGGTTCCGAAGCTGGACGCTCCTAAAAACTCACACCTGATTCTTCCGAGTTTTATATTGCTGTTGTCCAGTGTACTTACTATCGTCTTTGCGATATTATCTACTAAACCCAATGTTACTAAAACGACGTTTACTCCTCAGGATATTGCTAACAGAAAAGTAAACCTGCTGTTTTTTGGTAACTTCCATCAAATGTTATTTGATGATTATCACAATGCTATGAAAGACCTGATCAAAGACAGAGATTACATTTATGATTCTATGGTTAAGGATCTCTATTATCTCGGCAAAGTGCTTGACAGGAAATACAAGCTGTTGTCTATAACGTATAAAGTCTTTATGGCGGGGATTATTATTTCTGTTCTGTCTTTTGGCGTTGCATTCTTTAGCATTTAACCCAAAAAATATATTATAATGGTCAGCCGGCGTTGAGTTGGCTGACTGTTTTATTTACAGTGAAGAGGATTTCTACTTAATGAAGCTTTTATTGAAAACAGGAAGTATGAAAAAAGAAATATTGGCACTGATATTATTGTCTTTCCTCACCAGTTGTGTCACAACGAGAAAATCAGTAACATATCATATTTCAACTTTAGAAAATATAAGAACATTTCAACCAACAAAAGAAGAATCTCGGATAATTGATTCATTAAAATCGGAAGCTATAACGTCTTTAGAGAAATGTGTTAAAATTCATGGTGCTGCTTGTATTGATGACGTGGAATTAATGGGTCTGCATGAAGCTAATTTTAAAGGTGGAAATGCTAAATTTCGGGAGAGAATATTTCAAAACTTTAAAATTCCGAAAAATGCGAAAAAAGGAGAGAATAGGTTTCGTGTAACAATTGGTAAACAGGATACTATTGAAAATGTAGATATTCTAAGTTATACTGATGACGATACTAAAAAAGAGATTGAAAGGATTTTCAAATTAATAGAACTCAATGCTTGGGTGTCAGCAAAAGTACACAGGTTTCCAATAAAAGAGGAATTCGAAATGAGCATTTTTATTGATGATAAAAAGTAAACATATCATGAACAGTTTACTGTTATTTTTTATTTTAATGAAACTCTCAGTGCCAGCAACCCTGTGATCCCCTGAAGATCTTCAACTTTTAGAAATTCTACATTAGGTTGTAAAATTTCTTTGTTCTGAAGTTTTGAGATGTATTCCAGGTATTCCTTCTGGTTTTCCATCCCGAAATAAACAATCGTGATTTTTCCGGGAGCGGTAATTCTTTCCGAAGAGTCTTTCACATGGGCTTTATCGAGACGTTTTTTTATGATTTCATAATAAGAATTGTAAGCACCATCTACATCAAAGCGTTTTTCATCCATTCTGAATCGGATGTCTATTTTTTCATTGTATACAAAGATCAGTGAAGCTATATCCAACTGAATCGGAAGGTCCTGTTTAAAGGACTGAAACTCGATTTCCATTTTGCAGATGGTTTTTAGCTGCGAATATCTTAGCTTGTGAACTACTTTTGACGTGTAATGAAGCTCCGGAGCTATGGTAGTACCAATGTACAGGTTGTGTTCCACCCCATCAGACTTAAATCTTTCATAATAATGTGGAAAGATCTGTTGAGCTTTCACCTGGCTTTCATCCAGCATATCTGCCAGCTTCCTGTTGACAAGAGTGATAGAATCGTCCAGTTTTTTTCTGTGATTATAAAACAAGTCAGTTTGAACCCGTACCTGCAGGAAGTAATCTTTAATTTTAGCTTTTAATTCTCTGGATGATCTTACCTCCAGCTTCCCCTGTAAGAACGGATGGATTTCTTCTCTCAATAATCTTTGAAAACGCTGCTCGGTGTCAGCTTTGATTTCATTATTCAGTTCATTTTCAAAAACATCTAATGCCAGCATAAACTTTTCAGAATCAGAATTGGTTAACGTTAAAATATCGATTAACCATTCAATCTGCTGGTTGAGGTCCTGAAGCATCAGTTTAAAACGCTTTTCCGAAGAAGAACGGATGTCTGAAACTCCAAATAAAGGGGTTAGATTTTTAAATGATATTTCCTTTAAAGTATATATTTTTTTTCCAAGCGATGCTGTAAAATATTTCTCAGCTTCATTTCTGAATTTCCATACCACACTGTCATGAATAGAGGTATATTCACGTTGGATAATCGCTTCAATCTGGTAGTTTTTCTCAAAGTAAAATCTGCTTAAAGAGAAGAGGATCATATCGGAGAAAAACTCCATTTTTTTAAGTTTTAAGCCATTAAAACTTCCAGCCAGAGGAGATGTGAATTCCATGATCGCAAGGAGTTCATTATCTTTCATGATGGGAATGACCATAAAACTGTTGACATTATTGTCCTTTAATATACTGAAAGAAGGAAGCTGTCTGACATTTTCATCCAGATTATTGACATTGGAAACGACAATGGGTTTTGAATTGTGGTTTAAGTTATTGAACGTGTTTTTACGTGTTTCTTCATCAAATGTATTGATCCAGAAATCAAGGATATGATTGGTTAGAAGACTTTCGTAAATCGGGAGTTTATCAAGTTTCTGTTCTTTCTTATTGAAGGTCATCAATCCGAAATTAAGATCTGATACCTCAAAATAGGATTTGAAAATTTCAGTCAGGTTTTCATCCGGATTTAAATCTTCAGGATCAATCTCTATCATACTTGATTTCAGATCTGATAAGGCGACTTCGGAAGTGCAGTCTACCAGTGAAATAATTGTAAACCCCTTTAATATCCAGGATTGCGAAGGGAAATACTTTTTCCACAATTTAAAGTCATCAAGATTTTCCAACAGCATTTCCAAAATATCATCCGATGGTATTTTTGCCTCTTCTGTGGGATAAATTTCAGTAAAGTCTGAATTTACTGTTATTTTATAATGTTTCATGATTCCCTGTTTATTAGGGATATCATAATAAAAAGGGATTGTACTTTTGATATCTTTCTTAAAGTAGCTCTGAAGAATCAGGCAGCAGCAGAAAACATAAAATTCATTGTCACTAATATTTCTAAGCTCTATCTCAAAGTCTTTTCCGGCGTCCTTAAGGATGTTTTTAAACCTTTCAGTATAATTAAAAGTAATATTAGAAAGGGGAATGCTTGCTGCTTTGATCTCATTATGGGTAAGGCCGGTAGGGAAGAGGTCAGCAAGGAGAAGCCTGATAAGGTCTTCATGTTTTTCCAACAGGGTGGTATCCTGAAAGCCTTCTTTAAGCTCAGTGAAATTTTTTGTCCTGTCGATAAGGGATTCAGCATAATTGACCCGGTACTCTAGACGGTCGTTATAACGGATATGCTCCAATACATCCAAATATTTTTTGAACGATATATAAACCTGAAAGGGAGAGTCTTTTTTGTAAAGATTAGCCAAGTGCTGAAATTTAAAGTAAAGTTATGAAAAAAGTTGTCTTCAATAGGTCTGAGACAACTTTTATTATTTTAAAAATACATTAATTGTTTGGTGTTCAGAGTTTCTGATTTTTATGATAAGTACTAGAATTTAACATTATATCCCAGTATAAACTGTGCTCCGAAGATGTTGAAATGTTGAGCATCATGGCTGGATTACTGATATCTACCATTAGATGTTACCGTATTATAAACTTCATCATACGTTTTATCTGACAGTTTTTCAATTTCATATTTTTCACTGATTCCAACTATTGATTCCATTAAGTCACCTTCCATAGTGATTGTACCAGATTTTTTAGATAGGGTAAGAGATTTCCCATCGGAAATATCTTTTAGTCTGAGTTCATCTTTTGATTCGCTAAATATTTCTAATTTTTTTTGAACATTCTCCACATAAGAATCGATAGAAAGTGTTGCACTTTTCCCATGGATGTGTAGATGAATCTGTCCCCAGGCTCTGGGATCTGCAGTTTCATCTTTTAATCTTAAAAATGAACCTGAATATTTCCCATTCCAGATAGATCCTGTTTCCTGTACAGAAGCTTGACCTGGATTTTCTTCCGTTTTTGTTTTCTGTATTTGCTGCCCTGTGACAATCTTCTCACGCCTTGGACTGGAATTGGGTTCGGGAGTGTTTTTATTACCATGGGTTTCCTTGCAGGAAATAATCTGGAGAGCACTAACGAGCAATAAAATTTGAGATACTTTCATATTATTATGAGCATTTTTTATGAAAGTTTAATTTATTTATTACATTTCACTAACGTTGTAGTATTTCCTTGGCTAAAAGGATTGTTAATAAATAGTTCTTCTTTTTCAAAACCTAACCAATGTATTGATATTTTATTTTCATCAATACCCTCAATCACTGCAATCACATCTCCTTTTGTAAGTGAAGTGATTTTTTTTACATCTACTCCTTCTCCAATAATATTTGTTCCTATATATTTTATTAATTTGTAATCTGGGGAAATTTCGACCATCATCTTTGAAACAAGTTTTGTATTATTAAACATGTTTAATTCTCCCTCGTTCTTATTATAAAATAAAATATTACTTACATGATCATCAGTATTGCACTTAGTTTTCCATATTCCTAAAACATTAATTTTATTTTTATTATATGACTGTGCGTTCCCTTCCAATGAGAAGAGAAAAATAAATAACAATATAAAAGTGATATTGTTTACCTGCATTTTTTTATATCAAAATTACTTTGTCTGTAATTTTTAATTTTAAGGAGAACATCTTTTTAGAATGATTTCTTTGGTTTTGCTTTCCTGCTGGAAATTAGTTTCTTTACATTCTCTCTGCTTTGTTGTTTTGTTGTAAAATCCGTACCAGTAGAAAAGCATAGTATTTTCATCAATTATCTTCAGATATGCTATAGGTTCATTATTTACATATTCTTTCCAGTTGAGCCCTCTTCCAATGTTTCCGATATCTTCCGGAACTTCTTTTAGTGTATAGGCAATACCTTTTTCAAAATCATATTTCTTGAGTTCTTTCATATCGATATAAATTTGATTGTACAAAACCGTCAGTGATGCCTCATTGCCATCGATAGATAAGCTTCCGGCTCCTTTTTTACAGTCTACCTGCCAGTTTCCATCAGGAGAGTATTCTTCTTCTTTTGGGGAGGTTTTATCTTCAACACTTTTTATATTTATTGGGCCTTTTGATTGTTGTAAAGTATCATTTTCCTGTATTGAATATGCTACTGAAGTATCAGATTTTGTTTTTTTAATTTGAACAACCTCTTGTTTTTTTTCTTTACAGGAAAGTAGTAATAAAAATCCAATTGTATATAGTATTTTACGTACGCACATCGTTTAAGGAGAATATGTTTTTATCACTTTGCCATCATTAGAAACCTTAATTATTTTAGAAAAACTATTTTAATTTTTGAAAAAATTCAGCAGTTACATCTTCAAATTTAATTTTTCCGAAGTTCTTTTCTGTCCAGACCTTCATTGGAATACTTCTTTCATGATTGCTCTTGTCGAAATAGCTTTCCCCATATTTATGGAGGTAAATTTCATTTCCGATAACCTTAAAGGTGATATATGCGCTCACCAATACATTATAATCTGAGCAGTCCTGATGCTCGATCGTAAAGTAATTATTTTTCACCGCCACTGTACTGAAGCCCTCAGAAATACAAGTATTTCGTTTTTCAAAAACCAAATGGTCATTGCTTTTCCATAAGGTATTCCCTTTGTAGATCTTTATAGGCAGATTAAAATGCAGCTGGTCATATGCATCTTTATCTGAATTGTTTTTTAAAACTTCAATTCTGTATTTTATCTGATCGTTATTGAAGCTTGCATTAGCGTTAAAGACAGCCTGTTCTGTGGTTGAGCCTGCTATATTTACAAGAACACGAATTTCGTCCAAGCTTTTATACTGTGGCGTATAAATTTCTTTGATGACCATATCAGGCTGCGATGTACTTCCCTTAAAATAAATGAATGGTAATTCACGTTGATCCTTAGGCATTGTATAATCACCATCCCTTTCAAAATTGTTGTTTAATGAAACCAGGATTTTCTTGTCAGCATCTGTTACCAATTCTTTTATATCTCCAGGATATCCCCAAAATGTTTTTCCAGGATATCGGGTATCCTGTAGGGCTGGGTTAAAGTAGAGCAGGGGAATTTGTTTTCCATTTTGAATGTCATAGATGACGTAGTCAATTCCATCTTCATACCCAATAGCTCTGATGATTTCATATTGTTTATCATTATCAATATTTATCAACCATTTTTTGTTGATAGAACCCCATGGATAAGAGAATTGATACAAAAGTTTACCATTTTTAAACCAATACTCATAAGATGTTGTAGCATCAGCATCTGAGGTTGTTATAACTGTTTCCTGTTCATTGTCACCATCAATATCAATCTTTTCTTTACTTACTACTTTCTGATCTTTGGGAATAAGCTGTTCAATTTTAGGGTCTCTATCAGAGGGCTTATTACCGATTTTCTGTCCTGAAGTTTCCTTACAGGATAGAAAGAATATGTTAACAATGATAAGGTATTTTGAAATTTTCATAAATTATAATCCATTTTGTGAGTTACGATCAGGGTTTGTTTTAACAGATTTTCCAAGTTCCGGTATTTCAGTTAAAGGGTTGAATGAAGGTTTAGACATTTGTTCTGTACGAACTTCAAAATGCAAATGTGCCATTTTTGAAGCTTGTCCTGAGGCATTACCTGTTTGTCCGGTTTTCCCGATTTCCTTACCTGCCTTAAATTGCCCTGTTTTATATTCTGAAAGGTGACAATACATAAAGTAGTATTTTTTTCCATTGTAGGTTCCTTCTAAGAATGTTCTGTGGCCATATCCTCCCGGATCAGCCCTATAGGTTACTTCTCCATCAATACAGGCATATACCGGGGTTCCAACTGGTGCATACAGGTCTAAACCATCATGCTTGCCACCTGACCTTCCATGGAAATCACTTTTCCCTGGTGACCACTGGGTGTCTGAGTACCATCCTCTTAATTCCATATTATCAAGTGGGTTATGCCATGCGGAATCTGTCTCAGCTTCATTACCATTGCATTCGGATACTTTAAAAACTCGGACCATTTGTTGTAAATGTCCCCATCTAGCCTCTCTGGATGAAGTATTACTGTTGACGATATTTACTATGTTATCAAAGTTTTTTCTTGCGATTCCTTTTTCAGCTTCGCTTTGACAGCCATAATCTTTCCAATAAGCCATACTGGCTACGGTACCTTCGTTTAAATTATTGATATTATCAGCATCTATAGCTATACCAAAGGCAGGATAATCACTGGTTAATCGGGCATTTATTTTATCATACTTTTCTTTCCCTGTTATCTGGATGATTCCACGTCCTCTGTATTTCCATCCATCACCACTGGCTGCATTCCCGTTACCATTTCTGTTAGCATATGCATTATTCGCAATCGCTACCGGATTGGAAGGGTGCGTGGCTGTTCTTCCGTCTCTGTCAGAACGTTCTCTATTGTGGTGATAATAGCTAAATAAGACATCATATCTATTCTTTTTAGCATTCCATACTCCTTTATATAAAGCATCCGCTGAGTATCTAAGGTTCTCTCCATCACTAACATTCATTGATGTACCTATTTCTTCTCTTACCTGAGCAAAGAAATGTGCTTTTTGTTGACAGGTATTTAACCCTAGTTTGCTATTGGCTTTATTAAAGGCTTCTTGTAGTGTTTTCTTTTTATCCTCACTTGCGCCAGTAAATATAGCATTAAGTTCTTCCATTGTTAAAACTCCACAACGTGGACACTTTTTAGAAATTTCAAAATACGCTCCCTCTTTATTCAGGAACTTCTTATCATGTTGTTTCTCACCCTGTGCTTTTGCGTGTAGATACAGGAATTCCGGCACCTTTTTCAGTAATTTAAAGGTGATAGTATCTCCGGCTTTGTAATCCTTTATGGTTAAAACTTTTCCTATTTCTTCTATACTGGAGGTTTTGCCCTCTTCTATTTTAGGGTTTTTGGCATTGCCTTTCTGGGCATTTGTGAGGATAATTTTTGCTGTGGAAGCCTTTTGTGTTTCATTAGTTATGTTGGTAGTACTTCCAAATGTATAGGTATAGGTTCCATCTTCTTTTCCTTTGCTGATCTTATCTTTCCACTGTTTCAGCTCTTCTTCGGATTTCGGACGGAGGTGAATAGGAATTTTTACGAGATTGTCTTTTACGGTTCCTGAGAATTCTGTTTTTTCGGTTCCCGGAACTTCTCCTCCGGCAGGCGTTTTCTGTTCCATTTGTTCTTCAGTAATTTCCAGAACAGGGAGAACAGCATCTGCTGAACCTTTGATAATTCCGTCTTTTTCTTTAATGGATATGGTGACCTGTTTTCCGTCCAGAAGCATAGTTCTGGCAACCAGGTAGAGTTTATCATCCAATGGAGCACTGTCAACCTTTTTAAAATCGACCCCCAGCTTGAAGGTTTTAAAAGTTACAGTCTTTTGATTGGTTGTATCTTTTCCATAAGCTTCGGCGGTTAATGCAGCAGCAATCACTTCAAGAGTGGTATATTTCTTTGAGGATTTCAGGTTCTCTTTAATTTTATTAAGAATGGTTTGGGCCACTTTATTTTTTTCTTCTGCAGTAGCTGTTTTGTTGCCACTTTTGCTTCCTCCGAAAGTATAGGTATGAGTTCCGTCCTCTTCTCCTGTTTTTCTGGTATATTCTTTTTTTGCAAAATAGGCATCCAGAAGGTCTTCAACCCTTACCTGATTGATGACGGTAGGAGAGACTCCTCCTGATGGTGGTGGTGTTACCGGTTGGGTGTTATTGATTTGCCCATGAGCTGTTTGTGGCTCAGGATACTGTTGAGGTGACGGAGCAGGTTGTTGTTGAGGTTGTTGAGGTTGTTGTTGTTGTTGTTGTTGTTGTTGTTGTTGTTGTTGTTGTTGTTGTTGTTGTTGTTGTTGTTGTTGTTGTTGTTGTTGTTGTTGTTGTTGTTGTTGTTGTTGTTGAGGTTGACCCGGTGCAGG